>JANOKO010000662.1:0-9879 GCA_031419335.1 Planctomycetota bacterium | reverse complement strand
GTGACAGCGACTATCGACCAACCGCGTTCGACAGCCAATTCCCGGTAAGCCGAACGCACCTGAGCGAGATAGTCGGAGTCGGCCTCCTGCATGTCGGCGGCTTGTGTGGTGTAGCTCCGCTGGCCTTTTTTGGCGATCAACTCCTGCGAGTCCTTCGCGGGAATGTCGAGCAGCACCACCAAGTCGGGACGTGGCAGGCCAAACAATTCATATTCAATCGTCTCGATCCAGCCCGCCAATTCTCGCCGCTGGTCGCCCGTGCGTTTTCCCGCCTGGTGCGCGATGTTCGAAGGCACATACCGATCGAGAACCAGGACATCGTTCACTTCCAGTAACCGCGTCAGCTCGGCCTTCGACTCCAGTCGGTCGCCCGCATAGAGCAACGACGCGAGAAACGGATCGACCTCATGCAGTGGCCCAAATCGCCCATTCAGGAAGTCGCCGATCCGCTGTCCAAAAAACGTCGCATCGTATCGCGGAAAGCTGAGCAGGCTGGCGCGCAGCCCCTGCGCCAAAAGCCGGTCACGAAGCCGCGAGGATTGAGTTCCTTTTCCGGAACCGTCAATGCCTTCGATCACTACAAGCAACGCCACGCGAAGCAGTCCTTCTCAGAACACCGGGGGTCGCGGGCGAGAACACCCAAGCATTGCGACACACTCAGTGTCCCCGAACTCGCTCGCGATTGCCACCACTCGACTGACCGGCGTGTGGGTGGGAGTTTTCCTCCGTACCGCACACTTTCAACGATCCCAGGACCAGTGCTTGACCCCCTTGAGATTCACGATTCGGTCGGAAGGCCATTGTCCATTGGCCAATTGAATGATGGTGTCAGCCGACATCGACAGCGTGTCATAGCGCGACTCGTTGTCGGCCCCCGCCAAATGAGGAGCCAGCAGGACATTCGGTAAGTGCAGGAGCTCGCTCTCCAAGGGAAGGGGCTCGACCTCGAAGACATCCAGTCCCGCCCCTCGCAGGTGACCACTGCGCAGAACCGCGACGAGAGCTGCTTCATCCACCAGCAAACCTCGCGCTGTGTTGATGAACACTGAACCAGGCTTCATCTGCGCGAACTTCTCGGCATCCATCAGATGATGCGAATCCTTCGAGTACGGGCAATGCAACGACACGTAATCGGATCGCCCCAGCAGATCCTCCAGCGTGGTCAACTCAATGTTCCAGTGCTGGACAAATGCAGTGGGAGGGGATGGCTCAAAGGCCAGTACATTCAATCCCAGTCCCACGGCGCGGGTGGCCATCGCTTGCCCAATCCGACCGAGCCCGACGATACCCAATGTGGACCCGATCACACGCGGTTGAGCGACAAAGCCCCAACGTCCCTCGCGGACCATGCGGTCCGCAGCGGGAAAGCCACGCGCGACTCCCATGAGCAGAGCGATGGCTTGTTCCGCCGCAGCATGGTGGTTCACTCCCGGCGTCACGGCGACCACAATACCCGCTCGGTCACAGGCCGCCGTATCAATCGCATCATACCCCACTCCGGTCCGGGCAATGACGCGCAGTTGGGGGCAAGCTGCAATGACTTCAGCGGTGTAAGGCTCTGACCCGGAAATCACGGCGCTGCAGCCTGAGAGTTCCTGGATCAGGCAGTCAGCCTGGAAGACCTGAACCTGTTGATCGCTGTGGAGGATTTCAAATCCGGCGGCCTGAAGCAATGGCAGATGCGGTCCGGTCTTCGCGACACCGGCGATCAGCCTGACTGGGCGATTCACTCGCAACACTCCTAAGAGAGAAGAGCATGCCCCCCACGCAGGAGACAAGAAACACGCCAGGCAAGAACCCGACGGAGGGACGGTGATCCACAGCGGGCCTACTTCGCTGCCGCCGTGGCAGCCCCATCACTGGCGACCCAGATGCGGTAATCAAAACTCTCCCGGAAGCGCAGGAATCCCGCGCCGGGACCGACCACCAAGGGATCGATCCCAGTCTTGCGACGATAGGCATAGACTCCCGATTGTGCGGCAAACTCGAAGTCCTCACCCTTCACCGTATGATTGAAGCCACCCAACAAACGGCGGCCAGCGAATGGGATCGTGCGATTCGAACTGTTGGTATCACTCCCTCCCCAGAAGGTGTTCCAGGTTTTGGCGTCCTTGATGGTCGCATTGATTTTTCCCGCGCTGCCGATCCAGCGTTTGACATCGTAAATATTCTCACTCCCGGTCCAACTGATCCCCGCGTGTCCCGTCGGCGCGGTAAGCATGTTCGTCCCCATCGAGTCGCCCTGATAGGCCACCCCCTGGCTGACAATATCCAGTTTCTGGGTCAGTCCCTTGCAGGCGAAGATATCGTTGGCCTGCACTGCGGAATGGCTCAAGGATACGCTCAACTGGCTGCCATCCGCTTTCGGCCCATCCACCGCGCTGATTGCGACTTTACTGAACACGATACAGTTCTCCAGAGTCACTCGCTGCTCTCCGGTCACCAGCGCTTCGATTCCCGCTCGCCCACCCACCAGTTGGCAGTTATGCAGCACAGTGGTTCCCGGTGCAGTGATTCGAATCGCAGCCATCCCTTGCTTGTTGCCTTCGGAGATCGAGCAGTTGAGCATCCGCAGCGTACCGCCGTTGACGATGATCGCAGCCCATGGAATCCCCGCGCCCAACTCGGGGGGGTCCATCTGGAGTTCCACTCCGTCCAGTGTCAGTGTTCCTTGAGTGACACGTAGCATGTGACGGGTCTCGGCATTCTCTTGAGGCCGCGACCGGCGACCGTCTGCGTCATAACCGACATCATACCGGAAAACTGGTTGATACCCGAATCCGGCTTCGATGGTCAGATCACGGTCGATTTCGACATGGGGGAGCTGGAATGGACCGCTGCCATCAACGCGAATTCGATCGCCTGCTTTCGCCGCTTTCAGAGCCTCTTCCAAGGTTTTGAATCGCGGCTTCTCGGCTTGTGAGACGATTTGGAACTGCTCCGCGGGTTCCCCGGAGAGCAGGCGAGAGATATCACTTCCCAAGTTGGCCTTTCGCAGGAACAGAATGGCGAACGACGTGTCAGCGAGCGACGCTTCGTCGCTGGCCCCTTTCCAAGATCCGTCCATGTCTTGTGTGGAAATCAGTGCGGTTGCCCCCTGGGTAAACCATTCTGTGTTGCCGAATTTCTCCATGCCCAGAACGACCCCCATGCGTTCGACTGACCACATGAAGTAACGCGCGCTGCCCCCACTGAGTCCCGCAACGAATTCTCCAGCACGCTTGAGACCGTCTGAGAACGAGGGGTCCGCTAACAACGTGTCCCCTTCACCCGAGGTGGCATCTGCCGGAGCAGCTCCACCCTTCGGTGTCACGCGCGACTGACTTTGTTCGTTTCGTATCACGGTCGCACGGGCCACGGTCAGGCAAAACAGGCCCGCAAATGTCATCGTTGGGCTGGACGGTTCATACTTCGCGTCGGCTGTACTGCCCGCTCCGTTCGCACCCGGCAGACCGGGAACCCCGCCCTCGGCACCGGGCAGGCCATTTCTCGCTCCTGGAGGCGCGTTGGCTGCCGCTGGAGCCTCCTTGTCCTTGTCCTTCTTCTTTTTCTTCTTCTTGGGATCGCCAGCGGTTCCAGCGGGCTCATCTGCGGTGGACTTCTTGCTCCCCTCTTCGGCCTCAGCCAGGAGCTTGGACCATTCCTCACAACGGTACGGCCAGCCGCCATCTTCGCGTTGAGTCTCGATGAATCGATCGCCCACCAGAGACATCGTATCACTGATATCGACACCCCAACGAGACGACACCCACAGCCCCAGAACTGCAAACTGTGTGCAACTGTTGTCTCCCACACCAGGCTGTAGCTTTGGTTTTTCGTCTGGGTTCGAGAGGATCCCAGCGGAGACCAGTGGGCAGGCATACCCCCAGCCCCCTTCCTCATTTTGACCTGCGATGAGCCGAGCGGCCAGATCGCGAATCTTGGGACGGTTGTCTCGGTCCCCGACACGGGACAGGAAGAGGATCGACAGCGCGATGTCGTAAGTACTCTTCTCAGTCTCCATCTCTTTTTGGACGAAGCGGTGGGCTTTATCAATCACCGGATCGGACACCGGGACGCCATTCTCAATGAGAGCCAGCGCACACAAAGAAGTGATCCCAACATCATGACTCGCGTATTCCCAACTCCCGTCGTCGTACTGCTCGCTCTTCAAAAAGTCCATCCCCTTGTGACGTGCCGAATCAATCTCGGTGCTCGTCTGAGCGATGGCGGAGACACCGAACTGGATCGCGATCACCGCGACACAGGCTGCCAGGAAAGTTTGCCGACGGAGCATGTGGGACTCAGTCTGAAAAGAAGGGAGTGGGAAATGCACCGAGTGTTTCGGAATGGTCCACTGTTCGAAACAACCGGCCCATCAGTGGATAATGATGCCAACCCGGAATGCCGTTGTCGACTCCTAACTCCGGAAATCAGGGGATTGTGCCCGCCGCCCGGCACAGACTGGCGTTCAGAAACGGAGCTCTACACGCCCTTGGGGAGTTCGTCTGTCGAGTCCGGTGCCGACTTCGCTGTGATGTGGAATTCCTGAATCAACTTGTTCCGTTGGATCTCGATCTGGCGGTCAAACTCCGAGAGAACATCCCGAGCGCGATCGCGCGATGTCACCAGCCCGATGATCAGGTACTGCACAATCGCGAATCCATAGCACACCCACCCCGCGGTGCCTGGAAAGATCACCGCCAGGATCGCGAACACCGGCGATGACCGGCTCAGGTGGTGACACGCCAAACCCTTCAGAAACGGCAACCAGACCGCCTTGAGGTTCGCGACGATCCCCAACTTGCGGTCTATCGGCAACCCACGCAGTCCCGGATGAATCACCGAGAACAGTTGCTGGTCCGGCATCGACTCGACCACGCCGATGGCCACCATCAGCCGTCCAGCGGCCAGCCACACATTCTGATCAGAGAACGTCAAATCCCAGTGGATGTTCGTCTTGAACATCCACTGATTCACCGTGTGGCTGAGGAACCCTTGCAGCCAATTCTCAAAGTTATGCGTGGCCACGAACAACAGGATCGCCCCCCGCGTCCACTGCTCCAGGTCTTTCTCCAACTCCTCATCACGTTCGGTGGAGCTGCTGAAATTGCGACGCACGGAGCGAAAGGCCGGGACCGCCAATAAGCTGACAAACAGCCGCGTGCAGGGGCGCACGATCGGCGAGAGGAGTTGATCCACGAGCCACAGCTTCCCGAATGCCGGCACAATGCTGCTCCACGGTTGCGAAGGCGACAGCTTGCCCGCCGTGCCGTCAAGCGGGTGGTCCCATTCGAGATGCGAAGCGGGACTGACTGCACAACGGCAGGGGGCAGCGGGCGGATCATAACGATATTTGCAGATTGACCGACATACTGGGGCCGTTGAGACTTGCGGCATGAGATCAGCGGTTGCGAAGTTCTTTCCAGGTGAGGAGACAGACGAGAAAGAACTGACGGTCATGAGATGCGGGCAGGGTTGAGAACGTTGAGATAGAGGCAGCAGTCTGCTCGATGAGAGCCAAGACGTCAGATCGTTTGAATTGCCTCGAAAGATCGTAGTCAGCCAAATGCCGTTCTTCTTGAAGGTCCACAAAAATGGCGGCCATGTTTTGAATCGGTTTCGAGACGACATAACTTCCACCTGTGGACTTGGGAAGCGGTCTCTCGACGGACTTGGGCAATTGACCGCCTGCGAAGCTATTACAGGCATCCTTCATCGTTGTGTGTACGAATGCTCGCGCCAGTGACTGGCGGTAGCCACGCTCAGTATGTTGCGTGCCAATGACTCCCCGACACACCTCTTCGACGAGGAAGTGAAACAGCGAGTAGTAGGCCGCAGAGACCGCACGTCGGAGATTCGCTTGTTTGGGCTTCCCTCGGGTGTCAATTCTCGCCAACGTCTCGGCCTGATCCAGTAGATCTTGATACACGGGCTACTCTCCCTGATCTTCGTCGTCTTCCAATTCACTGGGCTTGACGATGGAGATGTAGGGGTAGAGGCGGATTCCTCGTAGACGAAGACTCTCGCGAATCTGATATTTCATTTCTCCGATATCGTGTCCCGAGACTTGGGCGAGATCAGTACTCTCATCAATGATCGCCAGGATTTTCAGCGCTGGCTCGCCCTCCCAGTTCTCGTACTCCTCCACCTCCAATCGAGTCACCCGGGGACTGGCGGGCAATTTCAACTTGCTCAAGTCGAGGGCCTCGTGAATCTCAGCTGTCACAGCCATTGTCTTGCTCCGGAGAGTGTGATCTTGACGCTCGCATTCTATCGGAACGCTCGGGGTTGCGAATCCTCAATCCTGGAATTCGCGGCCTCAATGACCTACTGGGGCTTATCGGTTGGACAGGCTGGTCACGAGAACACTCGCCGGATGTGGATCAACACGCGTTGATGTACAATCGGGGCCGATCTTGGCACTCCCACTTTTCAAGCGAGTCGCGAACGTGTGGCTTGAATGGTCCCCTTCATCAACTTCAGCACTCCGTGGACGGGCGCGGTACGCCTGTCTCTGGGGACTGTTGTTGGTTGCCTTGACACGGTCCTCGGTGGCAACTGACCTCCCTCCAGTGTCAGTCGCAGAGGTGGACTTCACCAGTGACATTCAGCCGGTACTGGAGCGCTCCTGCTGGAAGTGTCATGGACCAGAAAAGCAGCGCAGCGGGTTTCGCCTCGACCAGCGCGGGGCAGCACTGCGAGGCGGTGAACTCGGTCCGGCGATCCTCCCCGGCAACAGCGCCGAGAGCCCGTTGATTCGCATGGTCGCGGGCCTGGAAGAGGGCCTTGACATGCCGCCCGAGGGGGACCGGCTCTCGCCCGAGGAGATCGGGAAGCTGAGGCGATGGATTGATGACGGGGCGAAGTGGCCTGAGGACTCCAGTGACACCCACGCCGACCCGACCGATTGGTGGTCGCTGCGACCGCTCGCGACTCTCCCGATTCCCACGACGCCAGGGAGGCCGCCCGCGTGGAGCGTCAATCCGATTGATGCGTTCGTGTATGCGAAGCTCACTGAAGCCGCACTTTCGCCCAGCGCTGAAGCCGACCGCCGCACACTGATCCGCCGGGTCTACTTCGACCTGATCGGGTTGCCACCGACGCCAGAAGAGGTTCAGACGTTCGTGAGCGACACCGACCCGCAAGCCTACGAGCAGTTGATCGACCGACTGCTGAACTCTCCGCAATACGGAGAGCGCTGGGCCCGTCACTGGCTCGATCTGGTTCACTTTGCCGAGACGCACGGCCACGACCAGGACCGCCCGCGCGAGACAGCCTGGCCCTACCGCGACTATGTCATCGAGTCACTGAACACCGACAAACCGTACGCCCGTTTCGTAGAAGAACAGATCGCCACGGATGCTCTCTGGCCCGAGCATCCCGAGTTAACTCCCGCTCTCGGCATGCTCGCTGCTGGACCGTGGGACGAAAGCACACTGGCCAGCATTCGCGAGGACTCGATCGATCGCCAGATCGGACGATATCTGGACCGTGACGACATCGTCACGACAGTGATGTCGACCTTCACCAGTTCGACCGTCCACTGTGCCCGCTGCCACAACCACAAGTTTGACCCATTCTCCCAGGCTGACTACTACGCCCTGCAAGCGGTCTTTGCAGGAACTGAGAAGGCCGAGAAGGTGTTCGATCTCGACCCGTCCGTACTCGCCCGCCGCCTGGCTCTCGAACGCCAGCAGCAGGCGATCGCTGCGCGCGATATCAGCGTCATGGCTTCGCTGTGGAACCCCGAATCTCGCGCTTACTACGCACAGTGGGAAGACAGCTTGCGCGCCTCTCAGCTGCAGTGGTCTGTACTCACGCCGACGGAGTTCACGACTGCCAACGGAACAGTCCTGGAACTGAAACCGGATCAGTCGCTGTTGGCCACCGGAGATCGCCCTCTGACCGAGGTCACCACCGTCAGTGCCTTGCTGCCCGTCGGCGAGTGGACGGCGTTACGCTTGGAAGTTCTGACCGATGACTCGCTCCCAGCGCAGGGCCCTGGACGACAGGACAACGGTAACCTGCATCTCTGCGAGATCCGCGTCGAACTCTCTCCGGATGGGAACCCGGCGTCGTACGCTCCAATCACTCTCTGCAATGCGACTGCCGACTTTGACCAGGCGGGCTGGGACATCACCCGCGCGATCGATGGAGATCCGACCACAGCCTGGGGCATCCACCCGCAGGTCGGGCAATCGCACCTCGCGGTGTTTGAACTCCAAGCCCCGGTCACTGTCACAGCGAACTCGCAAGTTCGGATCACTCTGGATCAGCTGCATGGCCGCATGCACACGATTGGTCGGATGCGGTTGTCGGTCTCCGGGCAGCGCACTCCGGTGCGGGCGGCTCCGGTGCTGGCATCGTTTGCCACAGCCGTCTTAAAACCCGCCAGCGAGCGCACCGCACCCGCGACCGAAGAGTTGGAATTCGGCTTCTGGAAAGAGCGGACGAGCCACGAGCTGTCTGCATTGCCCACTCCACGCCGAGTCTTCGCGGGAACGAATGACTTCCCGCAGGACGGAGGTCACATCTCCATCGGTCGTCCTCGCGAAGTGCAAATCCTCCGGCGGGGCGAGATCACGCAACCGATCGGTGAAGCGCAGCCTGGGACGCTGCAATGCATCGCGGGTTTGGAGTCGCGATTCACACTTTCGGATCCCGAGCAAGAAGCCACACGCCGGGCCGCGCTCGCACGCTGGATCACCGATCCACACAACCCGCTGACATGGCGATCGATCGTCAATCGCGTCTGGCACTACCACTTTGGCCAGGGGATCGTCGACACGCCCAACGACTTCGGACGCATGGGGAGCCTACCGTCGCACTCCGAACTGCTCGACTGGCTGGCCATCCACTTTCGCGATTCCGGCGGGTCACTGAAGCATCTGCACAAAATGATCCTGACCAGCGCCGCGTATCGCCAAGCCGCGATCCACAATCCCGCCGCAGCTGCGATCGATGGGGGCAATCGGTTGCTGTGGCGCGGCAATCGTCAGCGACTCGATGCGGAGATAATCCGGGATTCTCTGTTGGCTCTGAATGGTCGACTCGATCCGACGATGGGCGGACCATCAGTGAAACAGTTTGTGATGTCCCCCGGAATCCATGTCACCCCGAACGTCGACTACAAGTCCTTCCAGCTTGACGACCCCGCCAACTCGCGGCGGTCGATCTACCGCTTCCTGTTTCGGACCCTGCCCGACCCGTTCATGGACGCCCTCGACTGTCCCGCCGGGGACCAGTTGGTGCCGGTGCGCAGCGAATCGGTCACGTCATTGCAGGCTCTGGCAATGCTCAACAACCCGTTCGTGATCCGGCAGTGCGAGCATCTGGCGTACCGCATTGCGAATGATCCCACGCTCGCAGCCCAGCCCATTGATTCGCTGTACCGCCTCGTCTTGCAGCGGGATCCGACAGCCGAGGAGCGAGAGAAGCTCCAGAGCTACACCACTCACCACGGTCTCGCGAATGCCTGCCGGTTAATGGTGAACAGCAACGAGTTTCTGTTTGTGGAGTAGGAGGTCCAGAACCCTTGGAATCGGCGGCGGGCGGGCACTGACACCGTTTCAATCCTCTGATAGAGTGAAGTCCACAGTTCACCACGGAGAGCGACATTTCCTCAACCATCCAGTCTGGGGAATCAACCAGTTGAGCCGCGATGAGCGGTTGAACTCGTTCTTGAAATCTGGGAAAGCATCGCCGCTGAGACCACAACGGCCCACTGACTGAGTGATCCCCAGAGGACAGAACTCCTGCAACGTGTCGCCGATGATGAGGTCAACCTGGACGACGTGGTCCCCTGGCAGCAAGTGAAGGCGGAGACTTTGGGGGTGACCCAGACGCTGCGTTGAGCGTCTGGGTCGCGAAGCGACAAGAGGATT
Organism: Planctomycetota bacterium; assembly: GCA_031419335.1. GTDB lineage: Bacteria > Planctomycetota > Planctomycetia > Planctomycetales > Planctomycetaceae > TH-plancto1. Next base: position 13 of record JANOKO010000662.1, on the reverse strand, counting down.
GACAGAGGAGCGT
>JANOKO010000661.1:0-3130 GCA_031419335.1 Planctomycetota bacterium | reverse complement strand
TCGAACTTGCGACGCCACCACCAGCAGAGCGAACACTACCACACACACGCACAACTTGTTCATGGTCTTCATCGTCGACTCCAGTAAGCAGTAAGCAGTAAGCAGTAAGCAGTAAGCAGTAAGCAGTAAGCAGTAAGCAGTCGAAGTTGGCCGCTTCACTTCCGCTCGCTTTGACATCGTATCGTCGATACGAACTCTGTCAATCGTTTTTTTAATCGAATTCTTGCCACTCAACATCGGTGACGGGGGCAGGAGGCTTTGCGGATGGCTCCGATGGCGGGCGATGTGGATCGGCAATTCAGTGTCATGTGCCTGGGTCACTGAACGCGGCATTTGGGGATCACCATCAGGCACGACATCCTGCGTCAACGGGGCCATGCGCAAAGCCTCCTGACCTCGCCACCCGCCGCCGGGCGGGTGAAAACAGCGACCGACTTGTCGGAAGGGCTGGCTGGCTTTGCCGAACGGTACTTGGAGATTCCGAAATAAGAGGTGACTCCACCGTCGTCCGCTTGCGACTCGATCGGATCGAGGGTAGAAGAAATGTCATGTCGAGGCGGACAATCACATCGGGTTCAATAGAGCAGGGGAAGTCATGAGTCACCAACACGTCCCATCGCGGCGGCATTTTCTGGGGACGGCGGTGGCTGCGGCAGCCGCCCCGTGGATCATTCCCTCGCATGTGCTGGGGCTGGGGGGAGCGGTCGCCCCCAGCGAGAAGATTACGCTGGGGGTGATCGGGATCGGCCCGCGTTGCACGTACGACCTGACCGCGATGTTGAAGCTGCCGGATGTGCAGTGCGTGGCAATTGCCGATGTGCAGGCCACACGCCGCGATGCCGGGAAGAAGCTCGTTGACACACACTACGGGAACGAAGACCTCCAGCTCTATCGAGACTTCCGCGAGGTCCTCGACCGCAAGGACATCGACGCCGTCCTCGTCGCCACTGGTGATCGCTGGCACGCTGCCGCCTCCATGCTGGCGGCGAAAGCGGGCAAGGATGTCTACAGCGAGAAACCCTGTGGCCTGACCATTGAACTCTGTCAGCAACTCGCCGAGACGATGAAGTCCACCGGTCGCATCTTCCAGGCGGGCACCCAGCGCCGCAGCGTCCCGAACTTCCAGCAGGCCGTCCAACTCGCCCAGACTGGGAAGCTCGGCAAGTTGCAGACACTCTATGCCTCGGTCTACATCCCGACCCTCGACAACAGTTGGCTCCCCGGCGAGCCGACGCCGCCGAAGGATGTCGTCGACTGGAACATGTGGCTCGGTCCCTCACCGTGGCGTCCGTATAACAGTCAGTACGTGGCCGGGAAGTGGCGGGGGTATTACGACTTCGACTCCGGGGCGCGGCTGCTCGATTGGGGGGCGCACACGGTCGACCTGTGCCAGTGGGCGAACGACTCGGACCACTCGGCCCCGATCTCGTATGAGCCGTACGAGACGGGGATCAACTGCATGTATGAGAACGGCGTGAAGCTGGTGCTTGATTTCCTCCCGATGCCGTTTGGCGATCGTGGCCCGAACTGGAACACCAAGCTCGGCACCTGCCCAGTGCGGTTCGTGGGGAGTGAGGGAACGCTTGAGACCGGAGACAGCGGCGGAACCGATGTCTCCACCGAGGCATTGAAGAAGGAGCTGCAGGACTCTGCGGGCAAGGTCATTGGCCTGGATGTCGGTGCCCACGCGAGGAACTTCTTCGACAGCATTAAGTCGCGGAAGCCGACCGTGGCCAACGCCGAAGTCATGCGAAACTCACACATCGCCTGCCACGCGGCGGCGATGGCCTGGATGCTCCAGCGCAAGCTCAACTTCGACCCGGTGAAGCAGGAGTTCATTGGCGACGACGAAGCCAACGGCCTGCGCGCTCGCCCAGCCAGATCATGGAACTAGAGTCTCACCGGCCTGCGCGTGGATCGTCGATCTCACCGGTCCTTGAGTGCCTGCTGCGTTGAAACTGTAGGATTTTGTGCGATTCAGGCCACTGCATTGTCGGTGGTGTGGGGGAGGAGCGTTAACTTTGGTGGGGAGCAGTCCGCGCGCAATCGTCGTCGAGCGAATGGTGAAAGTCTGGGGACTGTCACCCCGGGCTTTCACTCGATGTTGTCGTGCAACTCACAGATCACTTGTTCTTACGATGCACGTGCCCGGTCATGAAGACGACCCACTTGCCGTCTTCTCCCCGCATCGACGAAGTTGCCACGATGTGGTCTTTGGTCTTGAATTCATAGGCGTCGCGATACATCGTCAGCTTTCCACTCGTCATGAAATTCGGACCCTCCGCCTCCAGAGTCAGCAGCTTGCCAGAAGCGTCGACTGACCCTTCGTATTTCCACATGTGGTTCACCATCGAATCGACCCACGAGCCGACATATTTCTGTTTCTCGGGGTCGTAACCGATCGTCTGAACAGCTTCGACTTTCGTACCCAGCATTTCGGACTGAGTCTCCGACACCATCCAGAAGCCTCCGAGCATCTTGGCCTTGATCGTGGCCGAGCACTTCATCGGCGGCTGGCCCGGTTCGAAGGAGGCTTCTGAGACTGACTCCCATTCGCCGACAAACTGCTCGAGCCACTTGTGCTCCGGAGTCGGCTTGGGGAGTTCCGGAGCCTCTTGCGCAGCCACCAGGGAATACGCAAAGAGAATGCAAAGTAGAGTCGTTGTGAGAACTTTCATGAGGCTTTCTCGAAAAAGAGGAGGGGTTAGTCAGCGGTGTTTCTCGCACGCAAGCCCCTGAAATGCAACTCCGGGGCGAGGTGAGTCTCAGCGCGACTGGCTGGCATTCTGCAAGAAGTAGAAGTGCCCGTCCTCCCCACCCGCCAACAGGTCCGGAACTCCGTTGCCGTCCCAGTCGACCGTCGTCGGGCCGACATCGTGGGCTTCAATGTTGTCGGCGGCCAACGGTCCTCGATCTTCGAAGAGCCAGCGCCCGTCGCGTCGTGCGGTGTGACGAAGCCAGTTTGCGTTCCGCGAATTCACCAAGAGGTCAAGCTGGCCGTCCCCATCCCAGTCCACCACGCACAGCTTGCGCCGGCCACTGCGGCCTCCCGGATTCGGGTTGAGTCGCATTGGCTCTCCCTGCGTGTCACTGAAGACTCGTTCGCTGGGCAACAACTGGAGTTGCCCAC
>JANOKO010000660.1:0-9934 GCA_031419335.1 Planctomycetota bacterium | reverse complement strand
GATGTCGACCACGTAAAGCTCGCCCTGCTCGTCGCTCAAAACCTGCCCGTCGCTCCCCTTGCAAAAGAGGAGCCAAAACATGAGCAGCATTAAAGTCCGGGGCGAACCTAGTGTCGCTCCATCGGCTGATTGGGGTGACTTTGTTCGTGCGGGGCGGACCTCGAATTCCACATCGGCCAGCAACAGCTCAAGTGCCCCTACTGCGGGTTCCAGAAAGAAATTGAACTTCGTGAAGATGCCGACATCGTCGAGCAGGATTTTCGGATTGCCATTGAGCGACTCGAGCAACAGCATGAGCAGGGCCGGCACGACGAAGCGGGCAACCAGGAGATTCACTGCGAGTCCTGCGGCGGAACGGTGATGTTTGCAGGGACACTCACCAGCACCAGTTGCCCGTGGTGCGACGCCGCAATTCAGCGGGAGAACATCCATTCCGCCACGCACCGGATTCCAGTCGACGCGGTTCTTCCCTTTCTGATCGAGAAGGACCGCGCTCAATTGGTCCTGAAAGAGTGGATCAACTCTCGCTGGTTCGCCCCCACCGAATTCCGTCAGCGCGGGATCGACGGCAAGTTCGACGGGTTCTATCTGCCGTTTTGGACGTACGACTCACTCACGTTCAATGCCTACTCTGGCGAACGCGGCGAGGATTACACCGTCACCGTCGGAACGGGAAAGAACCGCCGCACGGAGACTCGCACCCGCTGGTATCCGGCCTCGGGGCAGTTCCAGAGGTTCTTTGATGACGTGCTGATCTGTGCCTCGGATGGGCTGCCGGACTCGCTGATCGACAACCTGGAGCCTTGGCCGATGGAACGCCTGACCCCGTTCACGCAACAAGTGCTGGCTGGGTTGTTCGCGCGGACCTATGACGTGAAACTCGATTCGGGCTTCGAAGTGGCTCGCGCACGCATGCAAGTGGCCATCGAAAGTGAAACTCGACGGCGCATCGGTGGGGACCGGCAACGGGTCCACTCTCTTAAAACACGCCACGACGCCATCACGTTCAAGCACCTGCTGTTGCCGGTCTGGATGCTGGCCTACCAGTTCCACGACAAGACCTTCCGCGTCTTTGTCAACGCCGCCACCGGCGAAGTCCAGGGGGAACGCCCCTACAGTTGGGTCAAGATCACGCTGCTCGTGTTGGCGATCGCTGCAGTGATTGCAACCATTGTGGCGATCAAGTTCGCCAGCGACGGGCACTCCGAGAGAGTGCAGCACTTTTCCTGCATGCCCGTACGGGATGACATCCACACACAGCGGCAGGGATGACGCTGGTTCCCTTCGAAAACTGGCATCCCCGGGTTGCGCGGATGCGGAGCTGTCCAGCCCAGCTCTCCGTGAGTCTGCGTGGGCTGACGGAGTCCTGGCGGCTGCTGTCTCCGAATGGGTGTAGCACCGTGAACGCATGGAAGGAGTCCGGCACGGCTCCCTCTGCCTGAGCCTGATGGATGGGCAGACTCTTCACCGATTGCTCGTGAGCACCGTGTGCCGTATTGTGCAAGGGTCGGTGGCTGATGGGAGCAGGAGACGCAGGCATGAGGATCTTAGACACGTGGCGACGGGTGCTGATTGCCGGGTTGAGCCTGGCAGTCTGGGCCTGTGGGCTGGGAGGACTCCCGCGAGCCCAGGCCCAAATCAAATCTCGCCCTCCCCTGGAATTTGAGATCGATCAATCGGCCTGGGCGCTGCGCGCGGGGGCACCGGTATCTCTGCGGCTGAAGATCACCTGCGCTTCGGCCGGGATCATGGAAGGAAACTTAGAGCTCCATGTAAACGATAATACGGGGACGACGGTGGCCCTGATTCGAATTCCCGACCAAGTGTATTCTCCCGGGCGACAGGAAGTGGAGTACCTCCTGCCGCTGCAATCCCATGCCTTGCAGAATGTCATGGGGATTACATGTTTCTTTCATGACAAGAACAAACAGTCTCATGTGAGTACCGGGCAGCTGACCCTGCCATCACGTCGGTCATTTGTGGTGTCGATCGTGGGGGGGCGAGGAGCGGACGAGACGGGCGCGGATGACTTTGCGTGGCTGATGCTCGAGAGCCGATGTCCGCAGCACTCTTTGAATCCCACAATCACTCCGATGCTGACCATGACGCGGCGCATGCTGGCAGCCGATGTGCCACGCGACCCGCTCAAGCACCTGCCCCACGACATCGTAGTGGTCGAGGCAGGGGGCTTCACCGAGTTGGTTGGTCCGCAGGTGCATGCCCTGGAAGCCTGGGTCAAAGGCGGCGGTAGTCTCTTTTTGCAATATGGGAAACAGGAACTCTCGACCGAGCAGCAAGCGTTCGTGGAGCGTCTGACCGCGAAGAAACCGGACGTACTGGATGATGAGGTCGAGGGCACGACCCTCATCCCCCTCATTCGCGGTCAATCTGCTATCGCACTGGAATACGGCTTCGGCCATGTCTGGCTGACCACGCAGCGATCGTGGGACATGGCGAGCGAAACCGATCGACTCGCTGCCTATGAATTCCTTTGGCGGCTGCGACCGGAGCATCACGACTCACTGGGGCAGAGTGGGGAGTTATCCCTCAACCCCGCCAATCGCGAGCAGCAGACGCAGTGGAACCAATACCAATACTCGGGGGCCTATCCAGGGAGTCAGATCCCGTCCGGCGGTTCGGGGATCCTGAATTTCGAGCAGAACCAAATCCTGATTCGATGGGGGCAACTCCTGCAAGAAGCGCGCAGCTCCCGTCCCAACGAAATGATCGAGGCCCTGATGCCGCGCGATGTGCAGGCCGTCCCGGTGTGGTTGTTGTCGTCGATGATTCTCGTGTACATCGCGGCGATTGGATTCGGGGACTACATCATTCTGGGAAAGTTGAAACGTCGGCGCTGGACGTGGTTCACGTTTCCGGCGATGACGCTGCTGGTGTCTCTATTGTCGATTGGGACTGCGAAAGGATACTTGGGCACGTCACAAGAGTTGAGTGCGGTCGAGTTCCGTGATGTCGCCAACGACGGTACGCTCTGCCGAGTGCAGCGGTTCGAACTCCTGTTTCGTTCCAGTTCGGGTCGGGCAGAGACCAAACTCGATCAAGTCGCGTATACCCCGGTCGCCCGCCAGAATCCTGGCTCACAAAATTATCAGGGAGGCATGCAAGCCATCGATGCCCAAATGATCGTGATCGAGGGCATCCCCACCGCCCAGGCCACAGTGACTCAGCAGATCGAGCAGTGGAAACCTCAGTTGAACCGCACCGTTTCGTTTCCTCGCGATCAGAAGGCTCCGCTGACTCTGCCCGTTCCGGAAGCGGGGATGAGCCTTTCTTCTCCCCAGTATGCGAAGCAGTTGGAGGCTAATATCCGCGAGACGTGGCCGAACTATGAGGGTCACTTCTTCTTCGCCCACACAGGGGTTGTCGCGGGGCAGAACGCTCTCCACCACACAGTCAACACCATCGGCGGGGCCGGTTTGCTACAACTCATGACGAACTGCCAACCCCTGGGCTCCGCACCGAACCAGGGGGGATCGGGATTGTTCACGCTGTTTAACCAGATCAGCCCTAGTGCCGACACGGGGTTGGCCGACATGGTGATCGCGACTCCGGGGCATGAGGTGTTGTGCGTGGCGGTCCGCGAAGCCAATAACGAACTTGTCATCTACCGGTGGAGATTTCCAGTCCCATAGCTGCGTTCGTCAGACGCGGGCTGCCGGAACCCGCGACCGAACACTTGGACAGACTTCCGAGAATACTGAAGACAATTCGCCCACCTTCTGTCGAAGGTGGCTACCTGATTGAGACCCCGATGATCGATTCTGCCAACTCTCCGTTCCTCCCGGACATCGTCGTGGAGACTCCGCCGCTTGTCGTGTCGGTGAAGGACTTGCGGGTCAAGTACGGTAAGTTCGAGGCCGTGCGCGGGATCACGTTCGCGATTCCCAAGGGGGAGGTGTTCGGGTTCATCGGCCCCAACGGTGCGGGCAAGTCTTCGACCATTCGCGTTCTCGCCACGCTTCAGAAGCAGTTCGAAGGGACCGTCCGTGTCAACGGCATCAGCGTCCGCAAAGACCCCGACCGCGTCCGCGAGATGATGGGCTACGTCCCCGATTTCTTCGGGGTCTACGATGACCTCAGTGCCCGAGAATACCTGCACTTCTTCGCTGCGGCCTATCGTATCCCGCGTGGTCGACGGGCGGGTTTGGTCGATGAAGTGCTGCAACTCACCGACCTGACCCACAAGGTCGACTTCCCGGTCGAAGGGCTCTCGCGCGGCATGAAGCAGCGGCTGTCGCTGGCCCGCGTGCTGCTGCATGACCCGGACCTGTTACTGCTGGATGAACCCGCCTCGGGACTCGACCCGCGAGCGCGCATCGAGCTGCGGGAGTTACTCAAAGCTCTGCAACAGTTGGGGAAGACGATCCTGATTTCGAGCCACATCCTGCAAGAGCTGGCTCAGTTCTGCACCCGTATCGGGATCATGGAGGCTGGTCAACTGGTGGCCGAGGGGGATTTGAATTCGATCTACCGCCGTCTGGCCCTGCAGCGCATCGTGCATGTGCAACTGGTCACTACGCCGCCACAGTTGGTCGAAGCACTCCGCAACTCGGCCCATGTGATCTCGGTCGAGGAGCAGACCGACCGGCTGGCGATCCAGGTGCGCGAGAGCGAGACCGCCATCGAAGACCTGCATGACACGATTGTCCAACTCGGAGGCCGTATCCGCATGTTTCAGCCCGAGGCGATGGACATGGAAACGGCGTTCATGAAGCTCACAGAAGGGGTGACGGCGTGAGGAAGTTTTCAGTCGCAGACACCAACGCCCTGGGGTGCAACGTGTGTGTATCGGAAAAGTCGGCAGCCCAGAGATTCTGCCCCCTCTCCCCCACTATCGGCACAGCTTTCAGTGAAGACTCCACTGTGGGGAGAGGGCTGGGGTGAGGGGGCCATACCGCTCGCTCTGACCCCATCACCCCGGCCCTCTCCCCACAGTCATGTCCTCTTTGAAAGTCACGCTGCCAGTGGGGAGAGGGAGCAGAAACTCGCCACTGCCGACAACTCTGATGCACACACGGTTGCAACCCCTGGGCGTTCCCCCTGTCGCTCAACTCTCATCGCTCAACGATCTCTATGCTCACCGCTCTCATTCGCCGTCTGAGTCTCCCGCTCCTGGCTAAGGATCTGGTGGAGACTGCCAATCGCAAACGGACCTACGTTCTGCGGGTCGTGTATGCGCTGCTGCTCTATGGAGCGGCTTTGTTGTTCTACGTCGCACAGACGGACGCATTCCACAAAACGACCTTTGAATTGCTGGGGTCGGGTGATGTATTGCTGACTGTCACCATCAGTTTACAGTGCGTGGGTATCTGCCTGTTCATGCCCGCACTTTCCGTGGGGGCGATCACGAATGAAAAAGAGAAGAACACGCTGACATTGCTGTTCCTCACGCGACTCGGGCCGTGGACGATTCTGTTCGAGAAGTATCTCGCTCGCGTCATCAATATGCTCAGCTACTTAATGATCTCGTTACCTCTGTTTGGGCTGGCATACTGTTTAGGCGGAGTGACACAACTGGAGATGTGGTCTGGTCTGTGGATGCTGTGCGTGTTCGCGGCTCAGGTGGGGGCGATCTCGATCGCCTGCTCGGCGTTCTTTCACTCGACGGCTGCCGCGTTTATCTGGACGTATCTGTTGGGGGCGGGTCTTTATCTGGTGCCGATCTTGGTGATGGTGGGTGGCGGATACAACCAATACATGACTCAATTCCAGGGCTCATTTGAGAGGTCTATCAATGACTGTGCGCAGCCGATCCATTTCGTTGTCTCTGAGACTCTGGGTCCGGTGATGAGTCTGCTCGGCTATAGTCCAATGGAGGTCAGCGAGTTTCAGACTTTTCGCCCCTTTGGGGTCGCCTTTGAAACGGAGTTGGCGCTGGCGTTCTTTCCCCTCAATCTCAAGATTTCGACCTTCTGGAACGGGAGTAGCCCCAGCGGACCGGCGTTCTGGCATGTTCTCGTCCGGACGATCCCGATTGGATTCACCATCCTGATCAATCTCGTCCTCGCCCGGCGCTGGCTCGTTTCGAGAGCTGTGGCGAGCGGGGGGAGCCGTGTCATGGCGATTCTCAAAGGGCTGGACGGGTTCTTCCACCGTCTCAATCAGAATCGCTTCACCAAGGGGCGGGTGTTGATCAACGACACTGAAACGTTGCCCGAGGAGCGTCCGATCGCGTGGCGCGAGACCAAGAAGCGAGCGTTCGGGACATTTCGCTATCTGGTGCGAACGTTGTTGCTGATCGAGTTTCCGACACTGGTGGTGTGCCTGCTGTTCTTGTCGCTGTCCCTGAATCGGGATTCTTACTGGAACCGCAGCGAGGTGATGGCCTTCATGTCGATCATCCTGTGGATTCTGTCGTTGCTGTTTCTGGTCTCGAAAGCAGCCACGGTCCTGCCCAGTGAGCGGCTGCGAGAGACGTTTGATGTGTTGCTCTCAACCCCGATCCAGACACGAGAGATCGTGAAACAGAAATTCGCAGGGGTCAACCGCCTGATCTGGGTTCTGTCGATTCCACTGGTCTCCGTGGTCCTGACACATGCGATGTGGATCGAAACCAGTGGCAAACCGTGGTGGGTGTTCGACGGAGTGGGGTGGTATCTCCTGGGCAGCCTGGGGGCGATTGTGGTCCTGCTGCGGATGGTGGCGTGGCTCTCGATGCTGGTGGGACTGGCGGTCAAATCCCAGTCGAAGGCGATATTCATCACTCTGGCCATCGTGGTCGGCTGGTGCATTTTCCCCATCGTCTGCCTAGCCATCTTGGATGAGATTCTGGGGATGCGAATCGGTCCTGACTCGGCCTTGGCACACTTGGCATTCGCGCAATCTCCGGCGGTGTGGATCATGGCCGTGGAGTCTGCGGAATTCCGACGCGGCATGGGCGTGATCGTGATCTGCTCGTTGGTGGAATACACCGCCATCACGATCACATTGCGAGAAATCTGCCTGAGCGCCGCCGCAGCCCTGCTGGGCCGCCCCGAAACACCGGTGTTGTACACCGGGTTGCAGAAACGGAGGCCATCGGGGGGCGGTTTGGTGGACCGCCTGCGATAGGACGTGATATGAGAGTTCAGGCAGTGGGTTCAGGCACCACTCCGTCGCACGCTGCACGTCACGGGTGTTCGCAGCGACTGGGCTACGACGCAGTAGCGTTCGGTTAACTCCTGCAACTTCGTCAGCGCAGCCTCGTCGGCTGGTGTATTCAGTTCGATCTCGATGCGAATCGCGGTGAAGCCGACGGCGACCTCGCGGCTGACACCCAGCGTGCCTCGGAAGTCGAGTTCCCCCTCTGCTCGGATCTGGCCGAGTGTGAACTCGATGCCCAGAGCGGTCGAGACGACGCACGCTGTCGTCCCCGCACAACCGATCAGTGCCTCTAAGAGCATCTCGGCACTACACGCCCAGCGGCCGTCCCCACCGGTCAGCACATGCAGCCCAGCTTCGGTCACCGGTCCTCGCCCCGTGATGATGCGGCAGACGCACTGCTCGCGATCGAGTTCCCCCTGGACGACAAGGACCGTCTGAGCTGAGGCGGGGTTCTCGCGAAACCTGGCCTTTATCGGAGCTTGAAGGGTGCGAAGTTGTTCAGGGGTCATGGGTGGTGTCCAGAGAGGGTGAGCCAAAAATAGGTAGTGAGCGGTACGGCAATCACCGGGCCGCTCAGGAGGTCCACTATCGCCCGCCTTCTCGCAGCCTCGGATCGGTGGCTTCTTGCAGTGCCTCCCCGATCACATTGTAGGCCAGCACAGTGAGAAACACCGCCAGGCCGGGGTACACCGTCAGCCACCAGAGCTGGTAATTGCCATGAGCGGAACTCAGAACACTTCCCCAACTGGGGTTGGGCGGTGGAGCTCCGAAGCCGAGGAAGCTGAGCGCATTTTCCAGCAGGATCGCTGATGCGATCCCGAATGTCACGGGCACCAGCACCGGTGCCAGAGCGTTGGGCAGGATGTATCGCAGGATGATTTTGATCGGCGAAATTCCCGAGACGCGGGCCGCCGCGACGTAGTCGGCATGCTTGATCTTGAGGAACTCGGCCCGTACCAGCCGGGCGATGCCGGTCCAGCCGGTGGCTCCGATGATGACCATCGTGTGCCAGATGGTCGGCTTCTGGATCAATGACCACAGCGCCAGAATCAGCACGAGAGTCGGCACACACATCACGACCTCAGTGAAGCGGCTGAGCAAGGTGTCGGTCCACCCACCGAAGTACCCTCCGGTGGCTCCGATCAGGAGGCCGATGGCAGTGGCGATTCCCATTGAGACGAAGCCCACGAGTAGCGCGATGCGGGTTCCGTGGACCATTTTGGCGAAGACATCGACCCCGATTTCGTCGGTGCCAAACCAGTTCATACGGGTGGGGCCGCTCTGGTCACCGCGCGGGTTGCCCGGGCGTCCGGGCCACTCCTTGTCTTCGACGCGGCGGTAGGGATCGTTGAAGGACAGAGGCCAGATCGCCCAGCTCTGGGGGTCTTTCTTGGGGAGACTCAGCGGATAGCGCTTGCGAAACTTGTCCTTTTGGAAGATCGGGTTCTCCCACGACTCGTTGAGATAGCTCAGCGCCGGGAAGTAGAGCTTGCCTTTGTACTGGCAGACGATTGGCTTCGTCCCCGCAATCGCCGGGGAGAGTACAGCCACCAGGGCCAGACCGACCACCAACACCAGTCCCGCCACCGCCTCTTTGCGACGCACGAACCGCCGCCAAGTTTCCTTCCAGAAACCGGCGGACTTGCGAACGGGAATGGGAGCCGGGGTGAGCGGGTCGGGCATGGAGGGGGAACCTGATCTGTCGGTGGATGTGGGATAGGCTTCCAGCCTGTCATGAGTTCAAGAAGAGAAGACAGCCTGGAAGCCTATCCCACGGGAGTCAACCTCCGCTGTCCTCGATCCGCACGCGGGGATCGACGAGGGCGTACAGTAGATCCGCCAACAATTGTCCCGCGAGCGTGAGTACCGAGAAGAGCAGCGTCAGCGCCATGATGACCGGATAATCTCGCTCCAGAATCGCGGAGAAGTACAGCTGTCCCAGGCCGGGCCAGTTGAAGATCCTCTCGATGATGACCGAGCCGCTCAGCAGGGTCGGCAGGCTGAGGCCGATCTTGGTGACGAAGGGAATGAGCGTATTGCGAAACGCATGCTTCACGATGACGGTGAACGGGCCGAGCCCCTTGGCCTGGGCGGTGCGGATGTAGTCCTGGCGAATCACTTCCTGCATGTTCGCACAGATGAAGCGGGTGTAGTAAGCCAGGCTGCCGTAGGTGAACACGATGATGGGCAGGACGGAGTGCCGGACCACATCCCAGAATCGAGCGCTGGTGGAAAACGTGTCGTACTCATCGGACTTCATTCCGTAGAGCGGTAACCAGCCGAGCTTCACAGCGACCAGGATTTGGAGCATCAAGGCTGCGACAAAACTGGGGAATGAGTAGAGGACATAGAGCGTGATCCCGGTCGCCCGTTCATCCCACTTTCCGGCTCTCGCAACGGAGAGTAACCCGAGCGGAATTGAGATCAAGTACGCCAGCAGCAAGGAGGTAGAGGAGAGTATCAAAGTCGGCCCCAGCCGCTTCCCAATGACTTCGCTCACGGGCCGCTTGGCAGCGAATGATCGTCCCAGATCACCTCGCGCCATGCCTGTCACCCATCTGACGTAAGCCAGTGGCCACGGCACGTCGAGGCCGTACTGCCTCTTGAGTTCCTTGAGATCTTCATCGGAAATCTGGCGTTTCATATCGCCCCGATCTTCAGCCCTCGTCAGTGGCGATCCCGGCATCGCGCGCACCAGCCCGTAGACGCCGAACGTGATCAGCATGAGCGTCAACAGACCGATCGACATCCGTCGAACCAGAAAGGCCAGCATGCCGGGGATCCCTCTGTGGTGTTTCCGACTCAAGTGGCGAGCCGGGCGGCGTCAGCCCCC
>JANOKO010000659.1:0-1184 GCA_031419335.1 Planctomycetota bacterium | reverse complement strand
GGCGCGGGAAGAAGACGATAAAGAAGCCTGCGTCCAAGCTGGCCGATCCCTATGCGAATGCCGGGGCAAAGATGAAGAACTCGCTGGCCGACACGATGAGCCAGATCGCCGCCGCCGATCGCGTGCTGGCCGAGGCGAATGAGCCGATGACCTGCAAAGCGATGGTCGAGGCGATGTCGGCCAAGGGATATTGGGTGAGCCCGGGCGGGAAGACGCCCGAGGCCACGTTGTACGCCTCGCTGCTGCGGCAGATCCGGGACAAGGGGGCCGACGCGACGTTCCAGAAGACGGGGCGAGGGCTGTTCGCCCTCAACCGCTAACGACGCCCCTGCGTCACCACGTTGCCCACGAGGCCCCCACGCGGGGCCTCGTGTCGCGGTGGGGCACTTGGTCCCACCACTCCTCCCGTTGCGCCACGTGGGAACGTAGTGCGTGGCTCCCTACTCGTCGTATTCAATCATCTCGTTGGAGAGATCGAAGACCATGTCCGCCACTTCGGCGTCGAACCAGGTTTCAAACAATCCATACGGGCGTGGGGATGGCCAATCGGCTTCGATGCGGTGCCAGCTTGCCAGCTGTTCTTCGAAGATTGCTTTGAACTGCCTCTGCAGCGTCCGTAGCGGCTTTTCGTCCTCGGTGGTCTCGATCAGATACACCGAAACCCAGACCTCGGGGTTTTCCAACTGCTCCCCTTCCAAGGTCTTGGCCCATTCAAAGAATGCCTGTTTGGGCCGAATCACGATTGCCACGCGATTGATCGATCGCATTGGTCGCCTCGCCAGTGAATGAACCGTCTCAACGGTCGCAGAGACTACTACGCTCGGCATGGTAACGGAATTGGGTCTCATCCGTGACGCCGACTGACTGGAGACCTGCGGCCCCGTCGAGGTAACTGTCTCGTCCTGGGCAACTTCGCCTTGGGCACCCACACCATACGAAAGAGGCAACAACATGTCGGCACGCAGTTCAACATTGATTCCCGCCGTCGGCTACGCCCGGCGGTCCACCGACATGCAGGAGCGTTCCATTCCTGACCAGCAGGCCTACGTCGAGAAGTGGGCCTCCGAACATGGGTACGAGATTATCCGCTGGTTCATCGACGATGCGATCTCCGGGACCAGTGCCAAAGGCCGTAACGCCTTCGAGCAGCTGATCACGACCGCTGAGAACGGTCGAGACTTCGA
>JANOKO010000658.1:0-2565 GCA_031419335.1 Planctomycetota bacterium | reverse complement strand
TCGTGAGGATTCGCGGCGATCGCTTGGCGGGCGTCTTCGACCGATCCGGACTGTTCAGCGGAGGCGTGGAGTTCGATTTTGGCCTTGAGGGCTTCGGCTTCGGGTTCGAGGTAGCCGCGTTTCTCCAATTCCTCAATGACTTGCTGGGCCTCCGCATACTTCTCGCGCAAGCACAAGACACGGGCCAGGCCGAGCTTGGCTCCCTCATGACTGGGCTCCAGTAGGAGAGCCTGGCGGTACATTGCCTCCGCTTCGCTCGCAGCGGTCGCTTCCAAGGAAGCTGCGGCAGTGATAAGTTGTTCGGTTGGGGACGGCAAATGCTTCTGGATCCAAGCTCGAACTTCGGCTTCGGATTTGACTCCCTGGAACCCGTCGGCGATCTGGCCGTTCTTCACGATGACGACCAGCGGGATCGATTGCACGCCGAACGCCGCAGCCAGGTCGGGCTGCTGATCGGTATCGATCTTAGCCAGAAGAAACTGCCCCTTGAACTCGGCAGTGAGTTGATCAAGTATGGGAGCAAGCTGCAGACAGGGGGCACACCACGTGGCCCAGAAGTCGACCACGACCGGAGTGGTCATCGAGCGTTCGAGAACCTCGACTTCGAAGTTCTCGCTGGTGGGGGCGATCGTCCAGGGGCTGACGGCCATGAGGGGTCTTTCAGTGGCAGGAAGCAGCAGAGGGGGCAGGTGCAGCAGTCTGATTGTAAGTCAGGTGAGACCATGAAGACACTCCGCCAGGAATTGACCATCGAGTTGCCAGCCACTGGCGGTCCCCATTGGCGCTCACATCCTCACGGGGCAACACACTCCGCATGCAGCGCCGATTGTGGGAGAGAGAGAACATCACATGGCCTTGTGGCCAGCATGGGACGAAGTCTCCTCGATGGACGGAAGGGGGCGTTTCGATTCATGCGGTCCTGGGCTGCGACATCAATGGGGCGATTTGGACCGCACCGAGTCACTGAGTCGGTTGTCAGCCAGCCTTGCCGCAACCGGAGCTGTGGAATGCATCGTCTTCCGGCAGTTTGCCCACTATGGATGATTGAGAGACGGCCCCTTAGACTTCCCTCATGAGCCGCAAGGGATTTCTGCTGGTTCGCTACGTTCGCTATCTGGTGCGATTCAAACTCACACCTTATGGTCGCATATTGGTATTTGTGATGTTCTTCGCCGCGCTGGGGTCGATCTGGGTTGAGCTTCCGATCTATCAGTTGTTTTGCGCCCTGTTTTTTTTGCCTGCGGTGGTCGAAGCCGTCGGGACGCTGTTGCGGCCTCGGTTGGATGTGCGGTGCCAAGTTCCCAGCCGGGCCACCGTAGGCGTGCCGTTGACGGGACACGTCTCGCTGGCAAACCGTGGCATTTTTACGGCATTTGACTTAATGCTGGGGTTCTTCGAGATCGACCGATCCATCCAGCATCGCAATGCGGATTGCGTGATCGCCAGTCTGCGATCCGGGAACGAAGCGGAAATTCCATTCGAACTGGTTCCTACCCAGCGAGGACACTTTCCGCTGGTGTCGGTGAAGGCTCATAGTACATTTCCATTGAACCTGATGCGGTTTGGAGGCACAGAGAGTCCGCTGCCCTCACTCACGGTCATTCCGGCCTATGAATCTCTGGATGGCTTTCAAATCCCGTTGGGCACGCGCGGTCGGCCCACACATCCCGCGCCTCTGCTGGGAGCCAAGGGAGAGTCTCCCGAGTACGTCGGCAACCGCGAGTATGTCTGGGGTGAGGCTGCAGTCAGACTCGACTTTCGGGCCTGGGCCAGGCTGGGACGCCCCGTCGTGCGCGAGTACCAGGACGAGTACAGCTTCCGCTGCGCCCTCTTCCTGGATACTTGGCAGCCTCTCGCTCGAGGGGTTCTCAAGGAAGATCAATCGATCCAATTGGAGGCGGCTGTGTCATTGACAGCTGCCATTGCAGAGTCCATCCACGCCCGCGAGATTGTGATTGATCTGTTCGTAGCGGGCCCGGAGATCTATGTGTTTCACACACCGCAGACGGGGGCGAGGTTTGACAGCTTGCTGGAAATTCTGTCCTCCGTGGAAAGCACAACTCATGACCCGATGCTAGTTGTTCCCGCTGCGCTGCAGGAGGTGCAGGAGACGATCTCTTCGGTCGCAATGGTCGTGCTGGACTGGGATGAGCGGCGACTTGGCTGCGTCGAACAGATGCGGGATGCGGGACGCGGGGTCAAGGTGTTGTTGGTGCGGTCCACACCCCCGACTCTTGAGGCTCCAGCGGACTGCGAACAATTCCTCACGGTGTCTCCGCTGTCCATACTCGCGGGGGAGGTGCGGTCACTTTGAACACCACGGCTCCCGTGATTCTCAGATACCCCCGGCGAGCGCTGCGAGCAGCCATTTGTTTGATTGCGATTGAATGTCTGATGCTCGCATACCCATCCGGGAATTGGTGGGTGACCGGAGTGCTGTTCCTGTTGGCGGCGAGCCGTGGGGTGACAATTTGTAGCGGTTGGTGTTTGACACTCCCGGTGTTTTGGAACTCACTGTTTCTCGCAGTCGTGTTCGTGGCCAAGTATTCCTTCGCGCCTGCCACG
>JANOKO010000657.1:0-2412 GCA_031419335.1 Planctomycetota bacterium | reverse complement strand
TCGTCGATTGCACAGGCGGGGCGGACCCGGGACGAGTGACGATTCGTCGACTGAACCGTGCTGAGTACAACAACACGGTCCGTGATCTGGTTGGCGTGGATTTCGACCCCGCGAAGGACTTTCCTGCGGACGATGTCGGGTATGGATTCGACAACATCGGCGATGTCTTGTCGGTGCAGCCGCTGCTCGTCGAGAAATACTTGAACGCCGCTGAGCAAATCGCCGAGCAGGCGATCCCCACTTCGTCCCCGGAGGGGATCAATCAGACGATGACCGGTCAGCAACTGACCCCCAGTAACGCTGTCACTGTGAACGACCTCCCGAATGACGCCGTGATTCTGATTACCAACTGCTCGGTCTCGACTGAACTCCAAATCGCGCGAGCGGGAGAGTACACCTTTGAGATTCGCTCAGGCGCCACACGGTTTAAGCCCAACACCGGCGGGGCAATCATGGAGGTCCGGCTGGACGGGAAGCAAGTGCAGGAGATTGAGGTCACAGCGACACGTGACAAATCACAGAAAAACTCATTCCAACTGGAGCTGTCAACGGGTCGGCACGAATTCGTACTCGCGTTTATGAATGACGAATACGCGCAAGAAGGGAAGAATACATTCGACCGCAATCTGATCGTGGAACGACTAATAATCACGGGTCCGAAGTTCACTCCGGACGATCTGCCCCCACTGCAAAAAGCCCTCGTGACGCATCGACCCGACGCGGGTGGCGGCTACGCAGAGGCAGCCCGGAAGAACCTTCGGCCTCTGGTGCGCCGGGCCTTCCGCCGCCCGGTGAATGATGGCGAGGTCGAATCGTTCGTCCGCTTCGCGAAACTGGCACAAGACCGAAAAGAGACGTTCGAACGCGCGATGCAGGTCGCCCTGCAAGCTGTCCTGGTTTCGCCACAATTCCTGTTTCGGATCGAGGATCCCGCGGCCAGTGGCCCGGCGGCCCACGAGATGAGTGACCACGAGTTGGCGGTGCGGCTGTCGTACTTTCTCTGGAGCAGCATGCCGGATGAGGAGCTATTCCAACTCGCTGACCAGGGGCAGTTGCACCGCGATGATGTCCTCACCGCACAGGTCGAGCGGATGCTGGCCGACTCCCGGTCGACGGCACTCATTGAGAATTTTGCCGGGCAATGGTTGGCGCTCAGGAAACTCTTCTCGGAAGAAGTCTCTCCTGATCCCGATCAATTCCCGGAATTCAGCCAGCAATTGCGGTCCGACATGGCCACCGAAACAAAACTATTCTTCGGCTCGATCCTCACCGAGAACCGCAGCCTGATCGACCTGCTCGACGCCAAATATTCGTTCGTCAACGAGCGACTGGCGAAGTTGTACGGCCTGCCGAATATCCAGGGGGACGAGTTCCGTCGCGTCGAGTTTACCGACGGCCGTCACGCCGGGGTGCTGACTCATGCGAGCGTGTTGACACTGACTTCGTACCCGACGCGGACCTCGCCGGTGAAGCGAGGTGAATGGATCCTGGCCAATATCCTGGGTGACGAACCCCCTCCCCCACCCCCAGTTGTTCCGGCCCTCGAAGAGACCCAGAAGTCAAACCCCAACCTCCCATTCCGGCAACAATTGGAATTGCACCGCAAAGACCCCGGCTGTGCCGCGTGCCACAATCTGATGGACGATCTGGGGTTTGGGTTTGAGAATTTCGACGCGATTGGCCGTTGGCGCGATAAGGACGGCACACACCCCATCGACTCCTCGGGCACACTGCCGAGTGGGCAGAAGTTCCAGGGGCCAATGGAGTTGGTCATCATCCTGAAATCCCGCCAAAGCGAGTTTGCCCGTTGCCTGTCGGAAAAGATGCTGACATACGCCCTGGGGCGAGGACTCGAGTATTACGACAAGTGTGCCATTGATGCGGTTGTGAAAGATGTGGAAGCGGACCAATACCGATTGACCGCACTCATCAAAGGCGTGGTGCGGAGCGACCCTTTCCGGAAAAAACGCGGCGCAGTGGCAGCGACCACCGTGGCAGCGACCACCGTGGCTCAAGCTGCACATTGATGGAGATCACGCTCGAGGAAATCCTCATTGCGGAGCGAGTTCTCAATTGTTGAACGGCGTGGCATGATTCGGTGGCTGATGCAGCCTGCTCTCAACACGCGGCCAAGAGTTGAAACGGGTCGGCCAGCATGTTGACCAAGGCCGTCACGAACCGTGCCGCATCCGCTCCATTAATGACGCGGTGGTCGTACGACAGCGAAATCGGGAGCATCATCCGCTCGACGACTTTGCCGTCTTCGAGCTTCAATTCCATCTGCGACCGCGACATCCCGAGGATGCACACCTCGGGGTAGTTCACGATCGGCGTGAAGGCGATCCCGCCCAGCCCGCCGAGGTTCGTCACCGTGCAGGTCGCCCCCTGCATCGAGTCGATCGATAGCTTCCG
>JANOKO010000656.1:0-16800 GCA_031419335.1 Planctomycetota bacterium | reverse complement strand
CCGATCAGGGGCAGGACCAGGATCTGGCCCGTGATCAGGGCCGTGACGGCGAGCGTTGCCCCCAACGAGAGAGCGCCGGCGTCCCCGATGAAAATCTGGGCCGGATGGACGTTGAACCACAGGAAACCCAGGACTGCTCCGACCATCGCACTCAGCGGCACGGCCAGTTCTCCCACCCCGATGAAGTGCGGGATGCCGAGGTAACTGGCCAACTCGCGGTGCCCCGAGAGATAGATTGTCATCGTAAGGGCCGATCCCGCAAACAGCGTACACCCGGCTGCGAGGCCATCCAGGCCGTCTGTCAAATTCACCGCATTCGATGTCCCAACCATCACCAGCATGGCCCACGGGATGAACACGACGCCCAGCGGAAAAGATCCGCACCCCAGCGGCCACACGAAGGCTGTCCCGAGAGGCGTGCCTGACTGAATGCAGAAGAGACCTGCTGCGGTGAGGGCCGAAAGCAAGCTCTGACCGAAGAGCTTCTGCCGGGCCGTCATGCCCCGCTGCTTTGTCGTCAACTTGATCCAGTCATCCAGGCACCCCAGCCATGTAAAAGTCACCGTCACGAATAGCGCCAACTGCACCCGGGAATTGCCGAGGTTCCCGAAGACAAAGACTGAGATCACGATCGCCAGCGCGACAAACAAGCCACCCATCGACGGCGTCCCCGCCTTGGCCGCATGCAACTCATTCAGCCGCGACGAGGCACTGTCGATCCGCTCGCTAAACCGCCCTCGCAACCATGCAATACATCTCGGACCCAGTAGAATCGCAGCCAGAAACGACACCACAGCCGCCAATCCAATGCGAGCAGTCAGGAAGACCGGTGCTGGACCAGACGACGGCGCATCCCAAGCGGACGAGGCAGCAAACCGATCGATCAACCAAAGCAGCATGGACTCATTCCAGTGGGGCGCGCTGTTTCCCCTCGAAAGCCATCTACAGCCTACTGAGACTTTGGAAGCCTTGGAGGCGGACTGGAATGTCTGCCCCACTCACTATCCGGCTCACGCTGGACGGTCGTCTCACAAGTACATGTTGATCACATTCTCCAGGTACTCCTGCCGACCGGACTCATTCGGCCCGGCTTCACCCTTGTCGGAGATGTACTTCTCACAGTCGGCGAAGCTGGCCTTGCCGCTATCGATCTTCTTGCCGAAGCCAGTGTCGAAGCTGCGGTAGCGGGTCTTGACGAAGTCGTCGAGGATGCCGTCCTTGCGAATGGCGGCGGCGATCTTGGCCCCTCGGGCGAAGGCGTCCATGCCGCCGATGTGGGCGTGGAACAGGTCGACCGGTTCGAAGCTTTCGCGACGGACCTTAGCGTCGAAGTTCACGCCGCCCGGCTTGATCCCCTTCTGCTTCAGCAGCACCAGCATCATCTGCGTGGTCAGATAGATGTCGGTCGGGAACTGATCCGTGTCCCAGCCCAGCAGCAGGTCGCCGGTGTTGGCGTCGATCGAGCCGAGGGCGTTGTGGATGCGGGCGTACTCCAGTTCGTGCATCATCGTGTGACCAGCCAGCGTGGCGTGGTTGGTCTCGATGTTCAGCTTCACGATCCCATCCAGGCCGTTCCGCCCGATGAAGTTCAGGCAGGCAGCGGCGTCGAAGTCGTACTGGTGCTTGGTCGGCTCTTTGGGCTTGGGCTCGAACAGGAACATCCCCTTGAAGCCGATCGCCTTGGCATGGTCATGGGCCATGTGCATGAACTTGGCGAGGTGGTCCAACTCTCGCTTCATGTCAGTGTTATAGAGGTTGTGGTATCCCTCGCGACCGCCCCAGAAGACGTAGTTCGCACCGCCGAGTTCGTGGGTGACTTCGATCGCCTTCTTCACTTGAGCGGCGGCGTAGGCAAACACGTCGGCGTTGCAGGTCGTCGCAGCTCCGTGCATATAACGCGGGTGGCTGAACAGATTGGCAGTCCCCCACAACAGCTTGATCCCGGTCTCCTTCTGCTTGGCCTTGAGCTTCTTGGCGATCTCGTCGAAGTTCTTGTTGTTCTCCTTGAAGGTCACGCCTTCGGGAGCCACATCGCGGTCATGCCAGCAGTAGAACGGAGCTCCGAGCTTGGAGATGAATTCAAACGCCGCATCAACGCGGGTCAGGGCGTTGGCCACCGAGTTCGACCCGTCATCCCACGGACGCTGGAGAGTCGCTGAGCCGAACGGGTCGGAGCCGGTGCCCCGGAAGGTGTGCCAGTAGCAGACCGAGAACCGGAACAGATCCTTCATCTTCTGCCCCTCGATGATTTCATCGGGGTTGTAGTGCTTAAACGTCAGCGGGTTCTTGGATTTCGGGTCGTACTCGATCTTGGGGACGTTCGGGAAATACTCGGCCATGAGTTGCTCGCTCGCTGTTGTGCAGGGGATGGCTCGGCTCTGGAAGGAGCCTGAACGAAGGCAGTTTAGAGGCCCGTGGGATAGGCTTCCAGCCTGTCATTGATCCGGGGAAATGCTCCGCTGCGCAATGCCTTCGCGTCGCAGCTCAACGGGGCGTCTAGCGGAGTCGACAGAACTTGAGGCAGGCTGCCCCGGTTGACGGCTGGATTCTACCGAGGTTGTAAAGCCCGTGTAGGTTCCGGCGTTTTCGCAGTGACCGTGATCGGGATCTGAAGCGTGACGGGATCACTGCCCCCGACTTTCACATCCAGGCTCAGTTGAGTCGTGCTTGTTGTTCCCTGTTCAGCCAGCGATCGGTTCGGGGCGAAACCATCGTTGAGCCACACGAAAACGAGTCCCAGGAAAAACAACACGAACACCCCGGCCGCACAGCCGCCGGAAGCCGCTTTTATCCACTTGTACATTTTGATGGGCTGGAAGTCTTGAGCGGGGAGCAACTTCTCCCGGTAAGAGTTGACGATCTTCAACTGCCGGTTCATCTCATTGTAGGTGAGCCGGCTGAAAATGCAGAAGAGAACCACACCAAACAGAGCGAGTGAAGACGCGAGAATGGCGACGCGCCAATCCGGTTGATCGAGTCGTTGGGTGATGACCGCTGTTGCCGCTGTCAGGAAGAATGTGCCCAGGGTCAGCCGGACTGTGCTGTAATGTCGAGCCCAGTAGCCAGCATCTTTGTACTCATCCGACAACAGTGCCTCAATGGATTTGTCCGCCGACTCGTCTTTCGACTTCCAGTCGATCCATGGTTTGCCATTCTTCTTATCTTCGTTCGGCATGACTCGGCTCCTGGCGAGGGGTGTGCCCCGGATGATCACCACCGGAGGGCAATATGCCAATCGATGGTAAGGATCACAAGGATGGAGCCAATCCGGCGACAGGCGAGAGGCCCGTGGGGTAGGCTTCCAGCCTGTCGATGATCGTTGAGGTGCTGCCGGTTTGACGGACAGTTTGACTACGAGAATCGCACGAGCCGTCATGGACTCGTCAACACTACTTCGTCTCTCCACAAACCGATATAAGTCAAGCAACGGTGTTTCTGATCCGCAGTGTCGCATCGCCACGCGATCTCGCTCCGGAATTCGTGAGTGGCTGGGATGCTCCCCCAGCAAGGAGGCTTCGCATGCTTCGCTGCCTGATAGGTGTCTGCGTCTGGCTCGTGACGCATGCCTGGATATCGTCCAGCTTTGCCGTCGGGCCTTGGAAGAAACACGTCATCGACGAGGGCCGCCACACGACCAACGTCGTCGCTGCCGACTTCACCGGAGACGGTAAGCTCGACGTGATGACCAACAGCGATGGAGCGACACGATTATTCATCGGCCCGGATTGGAAGCAGCAGGTCGTCGACAAAACGAAAGACCACGATGCGATTCATGCGGCAGTGCTGGATGTGGATCGGGATGGCGACCCGGATTTCATCGGGGCTCGTTATAGTCCGGGGCTCATCTTCTGGGTCGAGACGCAGCGCGATCCCGATGCGGCGCAGGGAACTTGGCCGGTGCATGTCGTCGACGATCAAGTGAATGGGATACACGGGCTGTTGACCGGGGATGTCGACGGAGATGGGATGACCGATTTGATTGCGAACAGCGGCCAGCCCATAGGTCCCTTTGCGAACTCAGTGGTCTGGTATGACATCCCAAAGCAGCCTCGCGAAGCGCCAGAGTGGGCTCGGTATGTGGCGGGGTCTGGCGACGCACCGGGGCTCTCACACTACCTTGGACTCGGAGACCTGAACGGCGATGGGCGTGCCGATCTACTGACGGCAGCCAAGGGCGGGCCGCAAGCAGAGCTGGGTACGGGCGAGTGGTTCGGCTGGTGGGAGGCACCTGCGAATCCGCGCACGAACGGCTGGAAGAAACACCTGCTGGGGACCGGCCATCCCGGGGCGACGAACCTCGCTCCCGCTGACGTGAACCAAGATGGGACGATGGACGTGATTGCCACGCGCGGCCACGGACTGGGGGTGATCTGGTTCGAGGGGCCCGACTGGAAGGAACACACAATCCATCCCAGCTTGGCCAGTCCGCACTGTCTGGCAGTCGCTGATCTCGATCAGGATGGGGACATCGACGCGGCGACGTGTGCCTATGAGAGTCGGATCGCAGCCTGGTTCGAGAACGATGGGAAGGGCACATTCCAGACGCACCTGCTCGATGAGAACCAGTGTGCCTACGACATCCGGGTGGTCGACATCGACGGAGACACAGATCTCGACATCCTTGTGGCAGGACAATTGAGCAAGAATGTTGTGTGGTATGAGAACCCATTGAAGTGACCGGGTGCCGCGAGTACGGGAGTCGGAACGGAGTCGGATTGACTCCACCCCAAGGGCAAACAAGGGGTGTCAGAGGCCGAAAGCAATTCGGTTCCTGACACAGTCCCCTTCGACGGCTTCCTGACCGATGTGATCACCTAGCGGTTGCTCGGCTTCGCCCGACCACGACCACCGGTCAGTCCACCCAGCCGAACGCGGTCTCGTGTGACGACCCGGCTCAGAGTTTCCCTCTCTTCCCGCGCGAGGCACGCTCGTTTGTCGTCTGCAGACGGCGACGGTGGCACAGCGGGACTCGCTGGGCTTCGCGGTTCAGGTGGTCGCAGGGTCGGGGACTCCCCTCGCAGTCCGGTTTCGTCAGAGAATTGGGCGATGACAGATGTGACAGTACGATAACGATGCGCGACGACCCACTTTCTGGTGTAGACTGATCGCGAACCCGAGTGAGTTCGCCATCGAGGAATTCCCGGCAACAGACGGAAGGAGGGCCATCGCTATGCTAGATCGAATGAAGGCTTGGTTCGGCTGGACTGGTCTCAGCGACGAACAGTTTGCGAAAGAGCAAGCCGCCTTGCTGGCGAAGACGCCTGTTCCGGTGATGTGGCTCTTTGGAAAAACCGGGAGTGGAAAGACTTCGATCGTTCGGTATCTCACCGGAGCGACCACAGCTGTGATTGGAAATGGGTTTCGGCCTCAGACGAAGACTTCGGTTCAATATGACTTCCCGTCGATGACCGAGCCGATCGTGAGGTTCCTGGACACGCGGGGACTGGGGGAAGCGGGGTATGATCCGGATGAGGATCTCGCGGCGTTTGATGCTCAGGCTCATGTGGTGATTGTGGTCGTGCGGGTGATGGATCACGCCTTGGAAGAGATCGTCACGTCGCTCCAGCGAATACGTGCGGCCCGCCCGGACTTGCCCGTGGTGCTGGCGCTGACCTGCCTGCATGAAGCGTATCCGATGGAGCAACATCCGGCGTCTGATCCTTTTCGATCCGACGCTGCGATTGAATCTTCGACCAGCAGTACGACGGACTTCTCCTCATTAGGATTGAACCCCGTTCTGGCCCGGTCACTGCTCGAACAGCAACGGCAGTTTGAGGGGTTGGTCGATCGCATCGTGCCCCTCGACATCACCTCCCCCGAGGAGGGTTATCTCCCCCCGGACCTGGGCGGCGATCGATTGGAACAGGCGTTGATTGAGTTGCTTCCGGCAGCCTGCCGGCAGGTGATTCTGCATCTCGACGACGTACGTTCCTCGTTGCAAGACCTGAGTGAACAACGGGTACTCCCCACGATTCTGAAGTACAGCAGTCTGGCCGCGACAGCTGCGGCCGTACCGCTACCGTGGGTGGACATTCCGCTGGTGATGAGCTTGCAAACGCGGCTAATCTACGTGCTGGCCGAGCAGTACGATCAGAAAATGAACGTGAGGGTGCTGACCCAGATGGCGGGTGCCGCAGCGGGACAGATGGCCTTGCGGTTCGCGGTGAAGGCCCCCCTGAAGCTGATCCCGGTCCTGGGTCAGACAGCCAATGCGGCGATGGCGTTTGCTTACACCTTTTCACTGGGGAAGGCATGCTGCTGGTACTTCGGCGAATGTCGCCAAGGCAGTACGCCTTCGGCGGAAGCGCTGAAGGAAGTCTGGGGCGAGCAACTGCAACAGGCGACAGAGCGTTGGCGGGGACACAGAGGTCAGAGGTAAGACGGCCTTTCCAGGCCGTCTAGCTGTAGGATGGGCAATCCTGCCCGTCCCCGAGCGACTCACGACAACCGAATACAATCCCGTTGGGAACCCCGAGAGCATTCCAGGGTAACGCGCAGTCCAGGACGGCCTGGAAAGGCCGTCCTACTCCAAGTCCGAGGAACTCCGCATGCTGCCCCGCTGGCGTTTAATTCTGATCGCAGTGCTGGTGCTGTTGCCAGTCGTGCTACTGGTGGGGATCGGGTTATGGATGGCGGTTTGGTCGGGGCATTGGTTGTGGTTGTCCTGGTTGATGCCGGTGAGCTGGGGGGCCGCGTGGCTGTTGCTGCGCGGAACTCGCCAGAAGGAACTTCCACTTCCCGAGATTGGCTCGCGCGTCCACTGGACTCCTCAAGATCAGGCCGCCGCGGTCATTATCACTGCGGAGCAAAGTCGAGTGGGCGAGGCAACCTCTCAGCAGTTAATCGATCCCGAGTTTTATCAACAGATCACGATCGACCTTGCGGGGAAACTGGCCCGGCATTACCACCCGACCTCGACCGATCCACTGGGATCTTTGTCGATCGTGGAGTTGCTGGCCGTCTCTCATCTGGTGTCGGAGGATCTGGAGGACTGGTTTCAGACTTACGTGCCGGGGAGCCACTTAATCACTGTTTTTCAGTGGCGCAAGCTCGGGCATGTCCCCGGCTGGTGGAATGTGCTGAGTAATGTGGGAACGATTGCATCGGTCGTCTGGGATCCGACCAAGATCCCCCGCTTTTTGGCCATGCGGGGAGCAGGCGATCCTCTGATGAATCTGGTGAAGTCCAATCTGTTGGGAGCCTTCTGCCGGTTTTATATTCAACGGATCGGCGATTACCTCGTGGAGCTGAATAGCGGTCGACTGCGTGGCGGATCGTCGCGCTATCGCCAGACGATGGAGTCGATCAACCCCTCCCACGCCGCTCCGCCCCGTGATCACGCACCTGGTTCCCCGATGACCCAGCCCGCCAGCGTCACAGTGACAATTGCCATCGTCGGACAGGTGAAGTCCGGTAAATCCAGCCTGGCCAATTGTCTCCTGGGTGACCAGCGGGCCGCCGTGGACGTACTCCCTCTCACGCGCGATGTCACCCGGTACGAACTGACCGGGAGTGCGGTCACTGATCGAGCCACAGATCGGCTCGTCCTGCTGGACACACCGGGATACAGCGATTCCGGGTCGACTGCGGCGCAGAAGAACGCAACGCGCGAAGCGGTCCGACACGCAGACCTGGTCCTGCTGGTCCTGGCCGCCACATCGCCCGCCAAGCAGGCCGACGCCGAGATGCTGGCTGACATGAGCCAGTGGTTTCACGAGCATCGTCAACTGAAACCACCCCCGGTGATTGGCGTCATCTCCAAAGTCGACGCGCTCAGCCCACTCATGGAATGGTCTCCTCCCTATCACTGGGAGGAACCGTCCCGACCGAAGGAACACTCGATCCGAAGCGCCGTCGACTACGCGATGGAGACGCTGGGGAGCAAGCTCTCCACCGCGGTGCCAGTCGTGACCGATCGAGAGCACGGACGTATCTACGGGATCGAGGAGTGGCTCTTGCCCACAATCGCCCTGCACCTGGACGACGCCCGCACCGTCTCGTTGGTGCGCACACTCCATCACGAGTACGACCAGCAACGCGCATGGCAAGTCGTATCGCAATTCATCCAGGCCGGTCGCCAAATCCGAGACGCTGCTCGCGCCGCCAACCACCCCCATCAGCCACCGCAATAAGTCGAAGGCATGGCGAGTCGAGCCAGTATCCCCCCATCGCAATCGCAATCAATATCGCTCACTACTTCCGCTTCGCTTCACGCATGACCGGCGCTTCCGCCAGGACAAACACGATGATCTCTTCGCCTGCGAGTGTGCTGATGTCGTGATGCAGGCTGATGGTTGCCGATCCTGTGATCTCCAGGACAATCGCTTCCAGACTCGTACGCGCGGTTTCGACGAGCTGGGTGCGGACCTGCTTCAGCAGATCACGTCCCTTTTCTGCGGGCAGGGTTCGTACCAAGTGCTGTTCCGCTCCGGTCAACACTCCCTGGAGACGCACAATGAGCATGTCGCCGATGAGGTGGGTGTGGATATCTTTGGGACCACGGCCCATGTATTCCTGCTCAAACCGAGCAAGCGCTGTGCAGACAGCGGATTCGATTTCACCCACTGTTTTCATACTGGCAGGTCTCCGGAAGGGATCTGAGCTCGACCTCCCATGTCTGTAAGTGACACTGTATTCGCTTTTTTGTGGGATTGCGACTGTTTCAGCGTCAGACGCCGTGGACGCAAGACTGACTCAGTTGAGATGGGACACAGGGTGCATTTCCAACAATCTTTGGGAATCGAATAAAGTAACAGGATTGCTGCTATCTATTCCCGGTGACGTGGCTAGCATGAAATGGTTGGTAAGCGAACTGTGTGAATCAGTCGCCTGCACAACAGAAATCGGAAGACAAGAGAAATTGCAGTTCGGGACGTTCCGAGAGGCAAGATCATCTGTAAGCCGACGTGGTGAGTTCCCTGGAAACAGGGCGTTCGCCACGTCGGCTTTTTTCGTTGGAGCATCGGAAAGACGGTCGACATGAAAACTCCAGTCGGAACCATGGCTCAACGAGTGGCCGATGCGGTCACGAAATTCCAAACCGAACGAACCGGCCATGCTCCCAAAACAGTCACCGTCGTTTTAAGTGATGCCACGCTTGTGGTCACGCTGCACGAGGCGCTCTCGCCCGCTGAAATCATCCTGTCACGGACTCCCGATGGAGCCAATTTTGTCCGGGACTTTCACCGCCGACTCTTTGACAGCTCTGTTGGATCGTTGCGAGAAGAGATCAACCGCATTACCGGTGTTCCCATTCGCGAATCAGCCGTCGAGGTCGAAACGGCCACGGGGGCTGTGGAGCATGCGTTTGCGAGTGGAACAATGGTGCAGGTGTTCCGTCTCGCCAACAGCATCACACCCGAGGCATGGAACGGACAAGTCAGGAATGACAGTGACTGTTGCCTGCCAGCAGCGTAACCCTTGTTTCTCATCCCTCACTCCTACGGAGACTCAGCAAGTTGGTACTCACTCGGAAGCCTGAAGAAGCGTTGCTTCTGGGCAGCGATACCGATCCTCACGGCGTGGTGACCGTGACGGTACTTTCCATCGTGGGGAACCGGGTCAAGCTCGGCTTCCAGATGAAGGATGATGTCTCCGTGTATCGCATGGAGGTCTGGAATCGGATCCAGAATGACGCTATGGCAAACAGTGCGTCGTGATCTGTCGCACAACTGACGAGAGCAATTGCTCAGTAGCACAGTCCATCCCAAGGGGATAGTTCCTCACAGGTGTTTTGGCCCACTTCGGGCCGCAAGTCGTGTTCCTTCAAGGGAGTGTTGATGATGTTTCGAAAACTTCTCTCGGTCGCCGTGCTCACCGCCATGTTCAGCTTCGCGCTGGGCAACACAGCTGCTGAGGCCCGGCACTGCCGGAACGTGTACCGCAGCAATGGCTACGGTCGGTCCGTCTACTCAGGCTATGGCAACCAGGGCTACGGCTATGGCAACCAGCACTATGGCTATGGAAACCAGCACTACGGCTATGGCAACCAGGGCTATGGCTATGGTCGTGGCGGCTATGGTTATGGTCGTGGCGGCTACGGCTACGGCAATCGGGGTTACGGCGGTGTCAGCTTCGGGTTCAACTACTAAGGCACTGTGGTTCTGGGCTGCCGCCGCTGCTCTCAGGGACGGACGCGAGTTTTCTCTAGCGGTCCTTGTACGCATCGACCGCGAACTCCGTCCGTCTCGTCTGTGAACTTGATCAAGTCTCACGTTTCAGGCGTGGACGTTGAAGAATCACTTCTCTGTCATCGTGTGAGATGTGGTCGAGTCGATTTGGTCATCGCACCCTGCGATGACCGCTTCCAGGAACTCTTTCAGGCAATCAACATGCGTGCCACATCGATTCTCTTCGGTGCAGTACTCTCCGTCGGTGTCATCTGCTTCGGTGCCGACGAAAAAGTCGTGCCGAAGAAGACTGCTCCTCCGACCGCACAAACCACCGTCAAAGCCGCCCCCGAGGCAGCGAAGGCAGTTGAGGCACTGCCCAGCGACAAGCTGGTCTCCCCGGAGCAAGCTGCAGCGATCGAGGAAATACGTCTCACGGACGAGTCTTTCGCGAAAGCGTACGCCAGCGGTGACGCAGCTGCGGTCGCTGCACACTTTACCGCCGATGCCGAGTATGTCGACGAAGACGGGACTCTCTTCCACGGCCGCGAAGCCATCAAAAAGTCCCTCACTGAATTCTTCGCCGAACACCCCCGCTGCACGCTGGAAATGAACATCGACACCATGCGGTTCATCAGCCCCGGTGTCGCCGTGGAAGATGGCAGTACGACAATCACTCATGAAGAGGACGGTTCAGCATCTGTCGACAGCCGCTACACCACCGTGCATGTGAAAGTCGAAGGAAAATGGCTGGCCGCGAGTGTTCGCGATCACGCTCCCAAAGATCGCCGACAACATCGCGCCGAACTTCAGCAACTCGACTGGCTCAACGGCGACTGGATCGATGAAGGCGACGACTCCATCGTCAGCTTCTCCTGCCAGTCCACAGACAGCGGCAACTTTCTACTTCGCAAGTTCAACATCCAGATTGCTGGCCGTGAAGCCATGAGCGGGACTCAGCGGATCGGCTGGGATCCCCTAACGGGCAAGCTCCGCAGCTGGATGTTTGATTCCGAGGGAGCCTATGGCGAAGGGCTGTGGCATCGTGATGGCGACAACTGGGTGTTGAAAACCACAGGCACGACGGCCGATGGAGAGTCCGCATCCAGCACGAGCATCTACACCGTGGTCAACGACCACACGATGACCTGGCAATCGATCGACCAGGAAATCGCCGGGGTCCAACAGCCCGACAGCGAAGTGGTCACGATCGTCCGTCAGTCTCCTTCCCCCTCGCCAGTCCAAACCATCGCCACCGATCCCAAATAGTCGATCGGTCACAACGTCGCGGTATCAACACGTTGGAATCGGATTTCACTTCACCCACTCCTATCGAAAGATAACATCATGAAACGAATGACTTGGAGAACCGCACTGTTCAGCGGACTCGTCTACTGTGCCAGTTCCGCCGGTCTGTGGGCTCAGACACCTGCTGAAGTGGAGACCAGAGACTCCCCAGATGCGCTGATTGCCCAAGGTAAGGGTAAGGGCGGCGAACGCGGGGGTAACTCGGGCGGCGGCGCCGGACAGAAAGACAGTGGCGGGAATCGGGGTGGGAGCGCTCCGCACTCCGGGGGAGTGGGCCGTGTGCCATCGGGTGCTGGACCTCGTCTCCCCTCGAATGATGGACCACGGATTCCCGGCAATCGTTCACCCTCCTTCAGCAACCCCAGCCCCAGCCGACAGCCGGGAGCTGTGACATCTCCGTCCGTCCGAATTCGTCCCCCCGTGAACTCCGGGAAGGGAATCCCTGGAGGTCATGAACCTCGTGTCAATCTCCGACCCGACAAAATCAACCCCGGCAATGTCGATGTGCGCGGCAATGTCCGAGAAGATCTCGGTCAACGACGCTCCGGATGGAACAACTCGAACATCAGCAATCGCCCCTTCACTGGAAACTCTGTCAGCTTCAACAATCGCCAATTCAACGTCGGTCACAGCTCTTACCAGCCCTCTTACTACCGCCACGACAATTACCACGGATACTGGAATGGGAACCGTGGCAACAACGTTGGCTCCGGGTTCGGATATGGACTTGGTTCCAGCCTCGGATATGGGCTGGGATTCAACTCCGGCTATTACGGCTATGGATGGGGTTTGGGGAATGGATATGGGAACGACTATGGAGGCTATGGAAGTGGTTATGGGCGGGGTTACGGTGGCTATCGCTATCGCCCGTTCGGGTGGGGGCTCGGCGGGTGGGGGCTCGGATCGCTGTACTACAACAGCGGATATCTGGGGTATTCGAACCCGTACTACGTGAACTCCGGTCCCGTGTACTACAACTACTCACAACCGATTCCCGTGTCGTACAATGCGCCCGCCACAGTCGTTGTGAATGCACCAGATTCAGCCGACGAAGTGTTTAGTAACGCAGTCGCAGCGTTTCGACAGAACGATTACGACAGGGCTCTGGACATCACCAACCAAGGGATCACACAGCATCCGGATGATGCGGTGCTGCATGAGTTCCGCTCGCTGGTGCTGTTTGCCAAACGTGACTATCAACAATCCGCTGGCACGATCCACTCGGTGCTGGCTGTGGGACCAGGCTGGGACTGGACCACTCTGATTGGACTCTACGCCAGTGCCTCGCTCTACACGGACCAACTGCGTGATCTCGAAGCATTCACGAAAGCGAATCCCCAGGATGCCGCCTCTCGCTTTCTGCTGGCCTACCACTACATGACCTGCGGACACCCGGACGATGCCGTTCGGCATCTCCAAGTCGTCGTGCAGCTGATGCCCAACGACCGTGTGGCTGCCGACATCCTGAAGATGATCGGCTCTCCTCTTCCAACTCAGCCGGATGGAGCTGCTGCACCACTCGCTCCGTCGCCAGCCGATGTGGCTGCGAGGCCCGCAGTACCGCCAGTCGCTGCGGCGTCACTGGTGGGATCATGGAAGGCAGCTCGTGCGGATGGCTCCACCTTTGATCTGAAACTGACCGATGCCGCGACGTTTACCTGGAGCTTTGCTCAACAGGGGCAGCCCGCACAAGCCTTTGGCGGGACATACACCGTTGAGGGAAATGTGCTGGCTCTCGAACGCCAAGACGGCGGGTCACTGATTGCCGAGGTCACCCCGGCGGGTCACTCCAATTTCAACTTCAGGATGCTCGGCGCTCCTGAAGAAGACCTGGGTCTCGATTTCCAAAAGTAGTCTCGATGGGCGGTTCACTTCGCCAGAAATGGAGTTTGTCATGTCCAGTTTCGGACTCACGTCACTGATCTGTGCCATGGCCATGGGCACCACCGCCTACGGCGTCGATGCCTCTCCGGACTGGACGTGGCAAAAGGTCATGTTCTTGTTCTGCCTATCAGGGACCGTGGCCTCTCTCATTGGAAACACACTGAGTCGACCATCCCTGTTGTGGGCGATCGTGGATGACAAGCGTCACAAGCGAGTTCA
Organism: Planctomycetota bacterium; assembly: GCA_031419335.1. GTDB lineage: Bacteria > Planctomycetota > Planctomycetia > Planctomycetales > Planctomycetaceae > TH-plancto1. The sequence continues at coordinate 3,280 of JANOKO010000656.1, read as the reverse complement.
ACACCTTCGTGGAGTGCAAACTCAACATTTTTCAGGAGAACATCATGGTTGACACCACACATGGACGCCGCGAAGAACAGACCGTCTCACGGGAAGATCTCGTGGCCCTCCTCAACGAGGATCTCGCTGGTGAATACCAAGCGGTCATTTCCTACGTAATCTATTCCCAGGTCATCCGCGGGGCTCAGTACATGGCCATCGCAGCTGAGCTTGAACTTCACGCAGCCGAAGAACTCGCTCATGCGCTGATCATCGCCAAGCAGATTGACTATCTCGGAGGGATGCCGTTGGCCGTCCCCAAACACGTGAAGACTTCCCCACTGGCCGAGGACATGCTGCGGTTCGATCTGGAGAACGAGAACATCACCATCGCCCGCTATCGCCAGCGGGTCCGACAGTGCGAAGCCTTGGGTGAGTACGCACTGGCCGAACAGATTCGCGACATCCTGGTCCAAGAGCAGGATCACCAGATCGCGTTGGCGACCGCTCTGGGAGTCGATGTCCCGAACGTAACTCAACTCGAAGACACCCTCGCTCTGGAAGCCAGATCCACGTGCAGCACAGCCTCGAAGTAGCAGATGTGAGAAGACTTCGTGTGGAAGTCTCTCACCGACTATCAGTCCCCCCTGAAAGGATTTGAACATGAAACGCCTGATTGCCGTCGCCTTTATACTCAGTGTGACATCCCTCGGGCTGATGGGATGCAACGAGTCCAAGACGACCTCAAAACACGAAATGAAGATCGACACGCCCAGTGGCACGACGACGATCACCACTGAAAAGGAAGTCAAGGAAAACCCTGACAAGCCAGCCACCAAGACCCCTTGAGAACGCATCGTCACTCACACGCCGGAGAAACCCCATGTTCACTCTTGCCCTCATCGCCCTTCCCTTGGCGGCAATCAAGTACTCACTCGCCTACTTGTTGCTCGGTGGAGGCTTCTTCGGAGCAGTCGTCATCTTCTTTGTTGCGAAGATGTTCGGGAAATAGCAGCCTGAAAGTTCATTCGAGGTGCCAATCAACACAACACTGACCATGAAACCATGAATCCGAAACGGTCTGACGTACGCGTGTCGCGTGCGTTCCACGATCCAGGACCATTCACGTCAACAGGAGTTCAGACATGTCGAATTCAATTCTTCCATCCATCGCCAACAGATTCGAAGGAGCCGTCGGCCAGGCTAAGGAAGCCGCTGCCAATGTCGGAGAGGCGGCGAGTCAAGCCATCAGAACCGGTGGAGAGTTGGCCAGAGAGGCGGGATGTGCCGTCGGTGCGCTGGCGAGCCAGGCCGCTTGTAGCGTGGGTCAAAAGGCCGACGATCTCACCGCCAGTGCGGGAGCAGGCATCAAGGGACTCGGCGACAAGCTCAGTCACAATGCACCTCATTCCGGTATCATGGGAAGCGCCTCTCAATTGATGGCTAAGTCCGTGAATGAAGGAGGTCAATACATCCAGGACACCAAGCTCAGCGGCATGGTCGAAGACGTGGCTCAGATGATCCGGCGAAACCCGCTCCAGTCGGTCTTCATTGCCATCGGCCTGGGCTGGTTCGTGGCGCGCAAGATGAGGAGCTAAATCATGCCTTCCGTACTCGAAGCTCCATCCGAACCACTCGAATCGTTGTTCGAGCAACTTGAGCCTGTGCCGGTTCCAGTCGATCCACCACTGGTGCAGACTGCAGCGTCTCTGGTCGGTGGCATCGTGGGGGACCTTAAGAGCTTGGTTGAGCAGCAGTTTCAGTTGACGCGGATGCAGATCGCGGCTGAGCTGCAGCAGCGATTCGTGGCGGTTGCAGTCTGCAGTGCCGGAGTCGTGGTGCTGTTTGTCTCGACGATCTTCGTCTGCTTCAGTGCCGCACACCTGCTGCACTGGATCGCTTCACCCGTGGGGACTGATCCTGCGGCATATCCCTTGTGGATGTGTCATGCAGCGGTCGCGGCAGGACTCGGCTTGACTGGAGGAATACTCGCATGGACCGGCCAATCGAAGTTTAGATCCGTTGTTCCGTTTCAAAACCCCGTCAGCGGACTCTTTCAGGAGAACCAAAAATGATTGACACCCCTGAACTCATCCAAGAACAGATGAAAGAGACCAAGTCTCAACTCTCTGACAAATTGGAATCACTGGAGCAACAGTTTCATGTGAACGATGCCGTCCAAACGACCCGATCCGCTGTGGCTGCCACCGCCGAGGCCGTTCAAGCGACGGCTGAGACCGTAACTGGTGCCATGCAGTCCGTCAGTCAAGCGTTCGATGTTCGCCGACAGATTGTGCAGCATCCCTGGATGGTCCTGGGTGGGGCTGCTGCTGTGGGCTATTTAGCACATGAGTTACTGACCAGAACCGAGTTGAGGACTGCACAGTCATTGGAAGCGGCTTCGACGCTGGGAGAGTTCCCTCCCACAAACGGTCATGCCCTTGAACACCGGGATTCTCCCGTCAATGTCGCTGCGACTGCCGCTGCGACCCGGGCCTACAACGAGACTCTGATGATGAGTTCACCGTTGTTGCAGCTCAAGAGCTTGGCGATCAGCACACTCATTGGGATTGCGAGGGAAGCCGCCACGCGAGCCGTCCCTCTGATGGCAGACTACCTGACCGCGAACCTGGATCTCGCCCGAAGTCACTCCGCCGATGTGGCCGGAACAGAGCCCCCGACCGGGGTCTGAAGACTTCAGATACGTCTGACAACCCAACCAGAATCATCTGAATGCCCATTGCATTCTGAACACCGCGATGTACAATAGACGCAGTTAATCCGTGATGAGTCAAACCACACGTCATTAACACTTCGGAAGACGAACCAGATCGCACGTAGGCTTCGGCCTGCGGGTGAGATGATGAGTAGGCCGACGCAGTGAAATCCCTCGGGGTTTCGTTGCGTCGGCCTTTTTTTTTGCCTGTGCGGTACCGGCAAAGCTCATGTCTTATTGAGCGACAGGATATTTCAGGAGATCTGCCATGAATTGGGACCAAGTCGAAGGCAACTGGAAGCAGATGGCTGGCAAGGTGAGGGAGAAGTGGGGCAAGCTGACTGACAATGAACTGACCACGATTGCCGGGAAGCGAGACCAACTGGTCGGCATCCTTCAGGAGCGGTATGGGTTCGAAAAGGAACTGGCCGAGAAGGAGCTGGATGGGTTCTTCAAGTCGCTCAAACCGTAGTCGACGCTGCGGATTCGAACGACTTGCTGCTTTCGGAAGTCAAGGAATAGACCGACACCAGTCGCCAGTGGGCGTCGCGTGCATGCCCGCTGAGACTCGAGACGCGCCGAGTG
>JANOKO010000655.1:0-10759 GCA_031419335.1 Planctomycetota bacterium | reverse complement strand
GAGCCAGGCCCGCGCGGGAGGGCGAAGCTGAGCCGCGAGCCAGGGGACGCGTCGATTCGCAGCCGCGGCGCGGCAGGAGCCTCGCCCTCCCGAGGAGGCGAACCCCTAAATCAAGTACCCGGACGACGAATTCTCACTTCCGTGCGTGCTCGTCCGGCCCTCTCACACCCCGGCGGGTCACGCATCCTGTTGGTATGTGACTCCTCATAGCCCCTGGTACAGAATCTGGGGGTCAAGCCACCGTTCTTGCCGCCCAACCCCACCACGCCGTACTATGACTGAGCCATCGCGTGACAGCGGTGGCCAGCTTCGCCTGAACGAGGCTGTTCGTGAATCTGCGGAAACCGACTTCTCATGTCGACCGAATCCAAAACCGAAGTCGGCAGCTACTTCGTCTCCAACTACCCGCCGTTCTCGCAGTGGAAGAAGGAGCGGGTCGGGGAGATTCGCGATGCCTTCGCCAAGCCACCCGCCCACAAGGTGCCGCTGGGGATGTACCTGCACATCCCGTTCTGCCGCAAACGCTGCAAGTTCTGCTACTTCCGCGTCTACACCCAGCAGAACGCCGACATGGTCAAGAACTATGTCGACGCCCTCGATAAGGAGGTCACGCTGCTGAAGGATCTCCCGGCCATTGCGGGGCGGGAGTTGGAGTTCGTCTACTTCGGCGGGGGGACGCCGTCGTACCTGAGCGCGAAACAGTTGCTGTTGTTGCGGGAGCGGCTGAGCCATTCGGTGACGTGGGACCATGCCAAGGAGGTGACGTTCGAGTGCGAGCCGGGGACGCTCTCGCTGGAGAAGGTCCAGACCTTGAAGGAGATCGGCGTCACGCGGGTGTCGCTGGGGATCGAGAACTTCAACGACAAGATTCTTGAAGAAAACGGACGGGCGCATCTCTCCCCAGAGGTGATGAAGGCGTACGACTGGATTCAAAGCGTCGGGTTCCCGCAGGTGAACATCGACCTCATTGCCGGGATGATCGGCGAAACCGACGAGAACTGGCTGGACTGTGTCGACCGGGCGATCAAGCTGCGGCCCAACAACATCACGATCTACCAGATGGAGCTGCCGTTCAACACGTTGATCTCGAAGGAGATGCTCGAACACGGCATCGAGTCCCCTGTCGCCGACTGGCCGACCAAACGCCGCTGGGCCAGCGAGGCGATCGACCGCTTGCAAACGGTGGGGTATCACCTGTCGAGCGGCAATGAACTGGTCCTCAACCCCGAGACGGATCGGTTCATTTACCGTGATAATCTCTTCCGAGGGAGCGACATCGTTGGTGTGGGTGTCTCGTCGTTCGGCCACTTCCAGGGGGTGCATTACCAGAACAAGGACGCCATCGACGAGTACATGACGATCGTCAACTCCAGCGAACTCCCCCTCAACCGCGCGATGACTCCCACGCCCCATCAACAGCTGATCCGCGAATGGATTCTGTGCATGAAAGAGGGCGAGTTGACGCCCTCGCTATTCCTGAAGAAGTTCGGGGTCGATCCACTCGTGGAGTTCGCCGAACCGCTGGCCAACCAAGAGCGAGCCGGGTATCTCCATGTCAACGGCGATCAGGTGAAACTCACCCGCAAGGGAATGCTGCAAGTCGACAGCCTGCTCACCGAATACTTCGAGCCGGAACACAGGTCGGTGCGGTACACATAGCTCGTCGGGAAGACCATATCGGCCCCTTGTGTTCATTCAAGGGTCTCGTACGGGTTCTGAGCCCCACTGCCAAACTGGGGTGGAGCAAGCGATCACCCGAAGAGGAATACCACACGCGACGACCAACCCTGCTCCGACAACCAGACTACGGCAAGGCGTTGGGGCTGACGGGGGTGGTCTGTCGTGTTTGTGGAGGGTTCGCTTGGACCCAGATCTCGACTGCGGCGATCAAGGCCGGAGGAATCGTAACCGCCTGCTTCGGATGGGAGACGAGGTGATTGACGACCGGCAGGACGACGACATAGGCCGCATTCACGGCGGGTCCATGCTGGTTCAGTCCTGGCCGGGTGATTTGGTTGAGCAGGCCCCACTTCAGGTTCCCCTGTGCGGTGGTCTTGGGGCGAAAACTGAGGTAGATGTTCATATTCGCGTGGTGAATATCCGTCGGCACAGGGGACTTGGCTGCAATCGCGGCGTTGTAGCTTTTGGCGATCTCAAGATGCAGCTTCGCGATTTCGCTCAGGATCAAGGGAAGATTGGTTTGGCCATCCCATTGCAACTGGGTTGCAGCCCGGAGCGCGGCAGCACGCACTCGCAAGTTCTCCGCTGGATTGGTGCCAGTGGACATCAGCGCATCGATGAACCCTGACCCTTTATTCAGGTCATAGGCCACTCCGCAATCACCGAGGGCCTCGGCCAAGCGGGTTCGAAACCAGAGCTTGCCGTCTTCTTTTCCTTGGGACTCGGTCGCGACCAGAACCTTGGCCAGTGAGGCGGCGATCTCGGCCCGTTGAACCACGGTCAGGTCGCCCCCTTTGACATTCACAGCGGCTTCGCGTCCCATCCGCCCCAAGCCACTCGCGGCGGTGATCCGGCATTGCAGCGGATTTGAGGTTCCCTCTAATACGCTGATCAGGGCCTTATAGGAACCCGTGTAGGGGACTGCGGCGGAGGTGTTCGATCCAGGCTGTGCGTTCAATGTTCCCAGTAGAATGACCACACCCAACTGAACATCCGGATGATGCGGGGGTTTTTGTGAGAGTAGCACGACTCCCTGGTCGTTCATTGCTTTGAGGAGGATGGCCCGCGGTGCGGCATTCGTCAGTGCCCCTTCGACAGAGCGCCTAGCCAGTTCGATAACATACCGATGGAGGTCAATCCGATATTTGGGGAGGGTCATACGGTCGACAAACAGATTCCCCCCATCAATCAGTTCCTTCGTCTCTGCGTTGGTCGGTGCAGGAGTCTTCAGTGCGTTCGAGAACTTGAGTTGCCGTGTCGATTTCCACTTCTTGTCATCTTCTTCGGTGATGCGTGGCTCGGCATAGATCACGGGGGCGGCCTTTGCTGCCGCCGCATTTGGATCCACGGGAGCTGGTGCAGCGGGATTTACGGCCGCAGGTGGGGCCACCTGAGCAGACAGAGGCGGATTGAAGCCCAACACACACAGCAGCGCCCACCCGGTCAGGAATGAAGTTCCAGAGACGACGATTCTCAGGTTGCCGACCACAGAGCGTCCCTCAATTCCAAGCACCATCAATGAACCCAAGCCACGGCAGTTCCCTGAGGTTCGACGTGTCTCAGCCCCAAGGCGAAGCAAAGACCCGACGAATTCATTCACACCCTGTTGAAACTGCCCACGCACGGAAACCGACTCAGAACCAACTGCAACAGCCAGCCGTCCGCACACGAATCGACATCCCATACGAACGATGGTTCCGAAGTCGATCCGAGTCCCGAGTACGCCTCGCCCCGTACCCTATCACGCTCTGATTGGCACCGTCAAGTTGCTTGTGTCGGCGGCAACATGGGTTACGCATGAAGAGACCTATCCACTCGGTGTAAGCCCAACACACGGAAGAGTCGCAAGACGGAAAGATCGGATTGACCCGATTAGGTGGCACGGTGGCAATCCCAAGTTGTCTCGACCAATTGGAACGACCTCATGCATGAAGTTGGCAATCATTTCGTATGTCTGTAATCTGAGGCCCTCTTCGGCTCTTCACTGTTTTCCTCTGGGTTTGGAGTTCCTGATGCACCCATCGATCAAAGGGATCGGTCTTATGGCGATCGCTGTCATCTGGTTTGTGGTGGGCTGGATGAATGGTGTGATCTTTTTCTATCCGGCATTCCTGCTGCTGATCGGCCTTGTCATGGCGGTCAAAGGGGTGGTCGGTGGCGGCGACGAATAGTCCCCTGCCTGCGAACCACGGATTGAACTCCAGTTTTCCTTGTGGTGGGGAATACCGTCGGTCGAGCGGAAGGTGACTGTGACCTGCGGAACAGGCGGCAGGCCACATGGGACTGGGGAGCAGGCAGGCCGGAAGCCGATCACCCGCCCACGCCATTGAGGGATCCATGAATGGCGCTATCTGAACACGCTGTGTCGCCCACCCATTCCACCTCTCACCCCCAATGGCGGGGATTAGGCTTTACGGATGGCGGAGCCGGGATGGCTAGCCAGGTGCGGGGGCTGTTACGGGCGGCGGGGGCAAGCGTGACACTGGTTCAGGCTCCGCTCAAGGCTCCCTGGAAGTGGCTCTGGCCCGGAGTGATTCCCGCTCGTGACTGGATTTTTGAGTCCCCCGCACTGGTCCAGCCTGCGCCCCCCCCCGACCTCATCGTGACGAGTGGCCGGCAGTCGAGCATGGCTTCGCTGACACTCAAGCGGAAGTTCGGCGATCGGGTGTTCACTGTGCATACGCAGGATCCCCGGATCTCTCCCCGTCATTTCGATCTCGTCGCCTGTCCGGAACACGATGGGTTGGTCGGCCCGAATGTGGTCGGAACTTTGGGGGCCATTCACCATATCACTGCGGAACTGCTGGCCGAAGCGGCCGCCCAAGGACCGATCGGTGGGTTGGAGCGGCTCAGCCGCCCGTTTGTGCTAGTGCTTCTCGGTGGGCCAACCCGGAATTATTCGTTCGGTCCGCGGGAGATGAGCGACTTCCAAAATCGATTGGAGGCGGCAGCCGATTCCGCAGGTCAACCATTGGCCATCATCCCCTCAAAACGCACACCGAACGTCTGGATCGAAAGTTTCGTGGCCCGGCTTGGGCGACGCAATTTCATCTGGATGGGACAGGGGGACAACCCGTACCTCGCAGGTTTGGCGTTGTGTTCGCACATCATCGTGACCTGTGACTCGGTCAATATGATTTCGGAGGCTGCCACGACTCGAAAACCGGTCTACGTCGAGATGCTACCCGAGAGGCGAGAGTCGAAACGCTTCCGCCGATTTCACGAATCCTTCCAACACGCTGGCATCTCCCGCCCGTTTGAGGGAACCCTTAATCAGTGGGACTATACTCCACCCGACGCCACCCGACAGATCGCCGACGCCATTCGCGAGCAGATGCGAGAACGCCAATCTCAGTAACCCAACACATCAGCGAGTCAGACGCTCAGAGGCGAACAACGAAAATTCGATCCCCGTATCCAAACCCGGCCAAGCACGCCCGATGCTGGTTCGCGGACTACTTGCTACGCACGGCCCACGCCAACGTGTCGGGTTACGGCAGATTGGACCGTCCGCACGATCACCAGACGGCGGTGGAATTCCCCCAACTGGAGTGACCCGCACGGGCCACAGTGTTCCTGGATTTCAGGGGTCTCTTTGATACCGGCGATGACAGCGCCGAATCCCACTGCCTATAATCGAATTCGTTCACTGTGTGGCTGAATACTTCGAGCTGGCCCGCGGTGTCCTCCTCTGACTTTGGCCCCCACACCGGGGAGTGTGTCGTGACCGATTCCGTCGAGCCTCTGGGCCCCCGCATCCTGATCCGCAAGGACGAAGCTCGTCAAAAGACCAAGGGGGGGATAGTCCTCCCCGACAGCACTGAGATTCCCACGATTACCGGTCGCGTGGTGGAGATCAGCCTGGAGGTTGAGAACAAGGAGGACTTCCCGGTCCGCAAGTACGACAAGGTGCTCTTCAATCCGAAGATGGCCATCCCCGTCGATCTGGAGCCGGGTAATGTGCTGTACGTCGTCCCCATTGAAGACATCGTGGCCGTCTTTCGCAAGGCCCCCAAGCCAAAGGCCAAACGACCGTCCTCCGGTAAAGGCGAGAGCGAAGACACCCCGGATGAAGACTTGTAGTCCTCCCGATTCGAACGGTGAATCCGCCACGGTTGCCGAATGGGATTGAACCGGGGCACATTCCCACGCCGGATGTCACAGCTTATCAACACCGTTCGGAGGATCAGTTCCCCTTCGTTCTCTTCGTTTCCTTCTGTTCCGACTCTCGTCTCGTCGATCTGTGCGGGAAGAGGAGGATTGGAACAGAAGGAAACGAAGAAGAGGGCTGACCGCTTGCACGACCCATGAAGATTCACGGAGTCCGAAGTTCTCTGCTCCAACTCTCTGTGCCATAATCCACTCTCCCCCTCCATTTGACTGAGGCATTTCCGCTGCGATGTCGCACTCTGATCCGACCAACGCCCCGACCGGCCCAACTCCCCCCTGTCCTGCCGAAGTCCGGCCCAGCACGATGGCCGATCTGGAAGATATCTATGAATTCATCCAGCCATTCGTCGATGCCGGTCGACTCCTGCCGCGTACCGCTGACGAACTCGAGGGATTGATCCCCACCGGATTCGTCGCCATCGTCGATGAAGAGGTCGTCGGCTTTGTGGCACTCGAAGTCTACTCCCGCAAGCTCGCCGAAATCCGCAGCCTGTGCGTCTCGTCAGAATACCGGGGGCAGGGGATCGGCAAACGACTGACCCTTGCCTGTGTGGATTTGGCTCGCCGTCTTAAGGTCTTTGAAGTCATGGCCATCACCTCGACGGATGAGTTCTTCCGCAGTTGCGGTTTTGACTTCACCCTCCCTGGCGAGAAGAAGGCCCTGTTCCTGCTGACCCGCGAAGAGCATTGAGGACAGTAGAACGGGCCCACTGGCCCGTCCCCGCGCGACCCCCAACATCCAGAAACCGCCCCGTTGGGAAGCCAGATCCCGTGACCCATTCCACCCCACTCAGACACTCGGTGGCGTATCGGATGGATGGGCCAATCGGCTCGTCCTACTTCGTAGGTGACTCGAATCTCGGACTCCACCAAACAAGGCTCGCCCTCTCATGGCCGATGATTCGCTCCTGAGATCCACGTCGCGCGAGCCAGTGATCCTCCGCATGTCACGGGATCTGGTGCGAACCATCAAGCGCGGCCATCCGTGGGTGTATGCCGACGGGCTACGGTCGCTGCCGACCGCTCTCGCCGGATCGTGGGCGATTTTGCAGGACAACACCAAGGGGCGCGAGGTCGCTCGCGGCTACTACGACCCGCTGTGTCCGATCGCCTTTCGGGCCTGCGAACTCGACGAGAAACCACTCAACGACGACTGGGCCCGCCGCCGAATTGATCGCGCCATCCAATGGCGCAAACGCTCACTGACACCCGAAACGACTGGGTATCGGCTCCTGCACGGTGAAGGCGACAACGTCCCCGGCCTCGTCGTCGACATCTATGGCAGGTACGCCGTGATGCAACTCGACGGAGCCGGACCGAGCGGGTTCTGGAACGCCAGTGGGATCGCGGACTACCTCGCCAATGTCCTGTCGTTAGAGAGTGTGTGGCTGCGGTCTCGTGATCGTGGAGCCACGGGGACGTTGCTGTGCGGAGTCTTGCCTCCCCGGAACATTGCCCACTTCCTCGAACACGGCATCCACTGGACCGCCGATATCGTCAAGGGCCAGAAGACCGGGTTCTTCCTCGACCAGCGCGAGAACCGCCGTTTGATTCGCGAAGTCTCGCAAAATCAGCGGGTGCTGAATTTGTTCGCCTACACCGGGGGCTTCTCAGTGGCAGCTGGGCTCGGGGGAGCGAATCACGTCACCAGTGTCGACCTCGCCAAACCCGCGATTGAGATGGCTCAGTCGCACTGGGAACTTAACGGTCTCGCCCCCGCGCAGCACGCCGGATTCGCCGAGGATGTGTTCGAATTCCTCGCAGCCGCCCAGGCCCGCCGCGATCTGTGGGACATTGTAATCTGCGACCCGCCGTCGTTCGCACCGTCGGAGTCATCCGTGCCGCAAGCCGTCGCTGCCTACCGCAAGCTGATTGCCGCCTGCGCCAAGGCCACCCTGCGCGGCGGCCTGCTGGCGACGGCGTCTTGCTCCAGCCATATTCCGGAGTCAACATTCCTGGAAATCAATGCGGAAGCAGTCTCGGAGGCTCGCCGCCGAGCCACGGTCCTGAGCATCACCGGCCAGCCCTGGGATCACCCCGCTCCACTCGTCTGCCCGGAGTTCCGATACCTGAAATTCGTGTTGATGCGGGTGGAGTAGAAGGCACCCTGGGGATCACTCCACCGCCAAACATCCGAAGTCTTCCGAGACTTCGGATGTTTTTCACGCAGCGCCGAACCGCGCGACTCTGCCGATGCTTCGCCTCCACCCTCAAATTCCTCCGCGAGGCACAGTTCATTTGCGGCCCAGCGCTTGACGATCCCTGGAAAGAGGCATAATGTTCCTTTCTCAGTGCCTTGTCGCTGTCCGAAGCACCTGTAGCTCAGTTGGTTAGAGCGCATCCTTGACATGGATGAGGCCGCAGATTCGAGTTCTGCCAGGTGCATTCCTCCAACCCCGCTCGCAAACCCTGCGATGCGGGGTTTTTTACTGGGTTCGGCGGGGTGTCATCAGCACCGCAGTTATCATCGGAATTCGGTGATGCGATGACAGGAAATGACTTGGTTGCACCAGCTTTGCCGGAAGTTGGTGCAACCGGTGGTGCAACGGCGCTTTCCCCTCTGTCATCGGTTCCGGTCGCTTTGAGGGTCTGACGCTGGCGGGTGGGCAGGTCGGTTGGCCGTTGCAACGTTGGCAGGGAGTCGATGGCCCCTTGGACATCGAGCAGCTTGGGATCGGTGTAGGTGTTCATCGTCAGATCGATCGAACTGTGACGCATCGCCGCTTGGGCTGTGCGGGGGGCAACTCCCCCCTTGGAGAGCAGAGTCCCGAACGTGGTTCGCAAGGCGTGAACGTCGATCGTGCGGCCCCGTTCGTCGCGCTTGGCGATACCGGCGGTCTTCAAGTCCCGGTCGAGAATTCGCACAAGTCCCGCCGGAACGGTGAACAGCTTGCGGGAGGGGTCAGGCTGGGCGTGGTGGTCGCGGAGACGCAACGTGGCGGGCTGCGGAACGTCGGCCAGCCATTCCCTCAAGTCCGCGACCAGACGGCCCGGAGTGGGATCGTCGAGCCTTGCCGGTTCTTCTCGTCCGCTGCATTCAAGATCAGGCATGGCAGCGAGCCATCGAGAACCGCCTGCCCCACGGTGAGGGAACCCAGTTCACTTTTCCGCAGCCCGGTCAGAACCAGCGTCTTGACGATCAACGCCCGTTCCCGTCCCAGCCGGTCGAGCGTCTCAATCAACTCCGGATTGTCTGCCAGCCGCATCCGTGCCAGCGAGACAGCCTCCTCCAAGCCCTCCAGGGTGAGTTCGGCTTTCGACCAGTTCGACCGCTGGCGGGGCATTCCCGGCGATCCGGCATCCGCGAGCGACTCGCGCCCATGTTCAGCCAGCGGACGCCAGCGCGCCACCAGAATCAACCGGTTCACTTCCCCTTCGGTCAGTGCCCGGCGTTGCCGTCGGGGATCGGCTTTCTCGTTGGCCTTGGCAATGCGAGTGAGTGGGTTCAGCGTCAATCGTCCGTTGTCCGTACACCAGTTGGCGAACGACACCAGCGAGGAGAGATGAGCGTTCCGGGACCGGGCCGACATCCCGGCTTCCGTCCGCTGCGCGAGCCAGCGTTCGAGGGGCTGCCGCGTCATGTCCCGCAGAGACTTCCACCCGCATTCACTCGCCACGCGGATCAGATAACGCAACACCTCCAGATCAACGTTCACATCATCGAGAATCGGCCCCCGCTGCGGAGCGTAGCGGGCTCGGATCAAGCCTTCCAGGATGCACAGCGTCAACCGCTCGATCTTCTCCCCCAGTGTGAACCGCAGATCGCGAGGCAGCTTGCCGAGCTTGGGGAGCAGCCAGACTGTGAAGTCATAGCACGCCTGAATGACGGGGAGTTCTGCGCCTTCTCTGGCCATTTGCGGTTCTCCTCTCACTGAGCCGGAAGCGTCAGCGCCCGGAGTTTACGTGCTCTCATTTGTGAGTCGTGGTCGTCGCACGCGATATCCTCAACCCCTCGATCAGAATGCAGAGTCACCAGATGACCGGAACCGGGTACTTCTGAAAGATCGGATCGGCACTCAACAGCGTAGCCGTTTCGGTGCGAGCGGTGGCAATCAGCAGACGATCGAACGGATCGCCGTGAATGTGGGGCAGACCGGTCAGTTCAAAGATATGCTCACGAGTGACGGGCATCACAACCACCGAGTTGGCTGACTCGTGCTCACGAATCAACTCCGGCAATGCCAAGCGCAGTGTCAGCTTGCCCAGCATCGACTTGATCTGTATCTCTCACAGACTGGCGACGCTCAGCAACCGCACATGGGCCGGGTCGGAGAGCAGGGATCTGACGGGGGCCGAAAGCTTGGACGGATCGTGGTCGGCCCACAGAAACGTATGGGTATCAAGGAGCAGCTTCATCGGCGCTATCCCCCAACCAGAACGCATCCGGGAGCGCCGCGTCGAAATCGTCGCTCATCCAAACCTGACCCTGGTGCAGGCCAAACAGGAACGGACTCTGTGGCGGAGTTGATGGCTCCTCATCGCGGGTCACGCGCACGTGAATCCGGTCATGAAACTGACTACGCAACGACTCGGGCAATTCGATGCAACCGTTCTTCACTTCGGCTTCAAATTCGGCGGTGATCATGAGACGAATTCCGGAATGGCGGGAGATCACATGGAGTGTATCGTACCCGAGAGGACCTCTGTGAAGCGAGTTCTCTGGACCCCCAGGTCCGGACGTACTCTCTTCCCGTGCGGCGGTCATCGATGGCAGCTCGCTCGGACGTAGGCGTCCAAGCTACGTGTCACAAACGGACCGTATCCTCGATACGCCAGCCGCAGGCTTCCCACTCCGGGTGCAACCAGCGGTGCCAACTCTCACGCGGCAAACCGGCTTGAGAGGGATTGCGACCGATGTATTGCACCACGTGGTACAGATGCTCGTCGTCGCGGATGATGCGGTCGTAGC
>JANOKO010000654.1:0-3042 GCA_031419335.1 Planctomycetota bacterium | reverse complement strand
GGCGATCATCGACGCGCCGTTCAGCCACAACATCGCGTGCGGGCTGCGGCACATCCTGGTCGGCGAGAACCCGCTGGACCACGAGCGCCTCTGGCAGACGATGTACCGCCGCACGATGTACTTCGGCCGCAAAGCCGTCGGCATCACGGCGATGGCTGCCGTCGATATGGCCCTCTGGGATCTCAAGGGCAAAGCCTTCGGCCAACCGATCCACCGCTTGCTCGGCGGCAAACAGCACGACCGCTTCCGAGGTTACGCGTCGATCCTGTTCGGCCGCGATGGCAATGAAACCGCCGACATCGCGCGCAAGTGGGTTGAGGCCGGGTACACCGCCGTGAAGTTCGGCTGGGAGCCGATGGGACAGAGCGAGGCCCTCGATATCGACCTCGTCCGTGGTGCTCGTCAGGGACTCGGCGATGAGGGAACAGTCCTGATCGACGCGGGCTGCGTCTGGGATGCGCGGACCGCACTCGACCGAGCGAAGGCGTTTGCCGAGTACAAGATCGGCTGGCTGGAAGAGGCCCTGCACCCGGATGACTACGAAGGCTACCGCTGGCTCCGCGACCGCTCCCCCGTCCCGATTGCTGCCGGCGAAGAAGAGTGCGGGCGGCAGGCCTTCCGCCCGCTGATCGATGGGCGGTGTCTCGACATCTATCAGGTCGACCTCTCTCGCAACGGCTTCACCGACTCTGCCTACATCAAGGAGCGGGTCGAGGAGATCGGGGCGCGGCTGTGCAACCACTGCTACACCAGTCCGGTCACAGCTGCGGCGAGTCTGCACTGGCTGAGTACGGTGCGGGATGCGTTCCTGTTCGAGGACTGCGTCGAGGACTCTCCGCTACGGCACGAGTTGACACATGAAAAGATCCAGGCCGTCGATGGCTGGATCACCGTGCCCGATGGTCCTGGACTGGGAGTGACACTGAATGAGGAGTTCATCCAGTCCACGTTGATTTGCGAATCACGGTAGTTGTACTTTCGTCGGGTAGGCCCGATGTGCCCCTTGAGAGGTCCATGATCACTGAACTCGATTCCGATGAGGAAGAAGCGTTTCTCACGCTGGCGGAGCGACTGCGGTTTCTGACCAAACCCGTGGCGGAGTCACTGCGCACGGCTGTGAACCGCTCACGTGAAGTTGATTCCTCCCCCGCCAAGTCCCGCGACCTCGCCGCACGCCAGGGGCACCTGACCGCAGCCCAGATCGACATCATTGAGATGCTGCTCCGTCCCCACGCGGCGATCCCGGGTTACGAGTTACAGGACTACCTCGGTCATGGGGGGATGGGAGTCGTCTTCAAGGCCCGACAACTGAACCTCGACCGGATCGTGGCCCTCAAGACGATCCTGGTGAGCGGGTTGGGGCAGTCGGATGCCTTGTTGAGGTTCGAACGCGAAGCCCGCGCGGTCGCGCGGTTGCAGCACCCGAACATTGTGGCGGCCTATGATTTCGGCCAGCACGAAGGTCGTCTGTTTCTGGCAATGGAGTTCCTCAAGGGAACCGATGTCGACAAGTGGGTCGACACCGAGGGGCCACTCCCCGAGACGGTCGTTTGGTCGCTGGCTCGCCAGGCCGTTGCGGGACTGGCGCATGCGGCCCACGCCGGGATCATCCATCGCGATATCAAGCCCGCCAACATGTTACTGGTCGATCCGCCTGAGGGGTCAAACCTGCCGCCGGGAATCCCGCTACTCAAGCTGGCCGACTTTGGGCTGGCTCGACTTGGCGGCGACCTCGAATCGAGCAGCCGACTGACCCGCCAGAATACCACGGTTGGCAGCCCGCACTACATGGCTCCCGAGCAACTTCAAGGCGGGGCGGTCGATTCGCGGGCGGATCTGTATGCTCTGGGGGCGAGCCTGTACCACATGCTGACCGGACGGCCCCCGTTCGATTTAGGGAATCTGGCTCATATCATTTCGCAGAAGATCTCGTCCGGGCCGAATTCCCTACGCGATGTTGCTCCGGGATTTCATCCTACGACCTATCGATTGGTCGAGTCGCTGATGGAGTTGACTCCCGAACAGCGGCCCTCTGAGACTGGGCAACTCCTGCGACAGATTGATGAGTTACTAGATGAATTGCCGTCGCTGGCGGTCAATCAGGGGTTGTGGTCCCACTCGGCTCAGATTCTGCGAGGTGAACGGGAGACGGTGGATCAGACATTTGTCTTTTCGAGAGTCAACCCCACGTCAGCCACAGCCGCCGCCAGCAACTGGCGACCCTCGGCCACGAATGATCAGAACTCGACTCGTGCTGGGCAAGTCGCTATGGCCATGCCTGCACAACCGGCAGACAGGACTCACCGTCGGCCCCGTCAGCGATTCATGCTGCTGGGAACAGTTGGCCTGCTGGGTGTCGTGATACTTGCGGGCTATGTCTGGCTCGGCCCGTCGGAATTACCGCAGCTCGTCCGCAGGGAGATGTCAGAAGAGGGGTATCACTCCCGCCTGTTTAATGGGACTGATCTGGTCGGCTGGAATCGCAGGTCTGGCGCGTGGAGTTCTCCACCGGGAACCGCCAAATTGGAAGGAACCAATGGGGTCATTGAAAAGCTGCTGTTGTTGCGGCCCGATGCTGCGACTGAGCAGCCGGTACGGATTGAGAATTACCGCTTACAGTTCTTTGTCGATCAAGGATCAGCCACGGCGGTCGAACTGCATTTTGGTTTAGCGGCCGAGTCTGCGCGTGATGGTTTGCGGTGGGTTTTGCAATTGACCCCCGGTCACTTCCAAGTCGGCGAGTGCGCTTCAGACTCCGCAGCGTTTGTCCCCCGCGAATCTCCCGTGCCCAACCTTCCCGCTTCCGACCATCCCACAGTCGTGATACTGGAACAACAGCCCGGTGGCTGGTTCCTGAAAATCAACGACGCAGCTGAGATCGCTCTCCCCCGCCGCGAACAGGAACTCTCCGAGTTCCGCTTCCGTGTCGCGGGTGGTCCAGCAGCCTTTTCCGATATTGAACTCACACGATTGAGGACGGACGATGCACCACGTCCGTGAGGGCATCAGAAGTCGCGTACCGGCTCGCCCCCAGCGGGGGTG
>JANOKO010000653.1:0-1272 GCA_031419335.1 Planctomycetota bacterium | reverse complement strand
GGCGGGCGGCTGTGCCTTCGATGCCGAGGAGCGATTCGGCGGAGGTGGTGGTGGCGGCTTTGTCAATGAGTTCGTTGAGCTGCCAGAGGAGTTTGGTGCGGGCGGGTTTGGTGGGAAGGCAGACAGGAATGTCTGCCCCACTGGAATCCTCTCCTTCATCGGAGAGATGCCGACGCAGAAGGGTGCGGCAGTTTTTGATCTTGCCGATGATGAACTGCCGGGCGAGTGCGAGCGAGGGGGCGGTTTGCGAGGCGATCTCATACTGGCGAATGCGGAGTTCGACGTTCTTGTGCCCCAGGCCGGTCGTGACGGCGTAGAACCAGCCTCCGTAGGAGAAGTGGCAGAGCGGGACGCCGCGCGTGGCAAGGTCGCGGATGGCGGGCTCGGTGACGTAGATGTTGCCGAAGAGGCAGACCTGTGAGATGTCCTTGATGGCGACCGATTTGATCTCCTCGCCCTTCTTCTTGACGACCATGCGGTCGCCGCTTTTGCCGAGGGAGAGACCGTAGTCTTGGAGGTAAAGCGGGAGGGCGTCGTGCCGGGTGGGGAGGAGACGACGGACGGGGGGAGGTTGAGCGTTGAGCGATGAGGGTTGAGGGTCAGAGGGGGGGCTCTCCTGTTGCTGATCGCTGACCAGTGACGAATGATCGCTCGGCGGAACTCCTTCGCTCAACGCTAAACCCTCAACGCTCAACGATCCCTCCGCCATTCGCAGCAACAGGTTCGTCTCATCCGGCAGGCAGATGCCGACCAGCGAACATCGCGGGCACTTCGGGCTGTCTTCGAGTGGGGGGGGCAGGCGACCGGCGTGGGCGGTGTGGCGGAACTGGATGACCAGTTCGCGAGTGCGGGCGATCAGTGCATCCGTGAACGGGATCACCACGCGGCGGCGCGACTCGATGAAATACAGAATCCCCTCGCAGCTGTCGTAGCCGTTCGCGCGGAGGATGAGCCCTTGGGCGCAGAGTTGGACTCGCTCAGGTTCGTAGGCACCTTCAGGGACATCGGGGAGCTTGCCGCGTTTGTAGTCGACCGGCGTGGCGCTGGTGCCATCCAGTTCGAGGAGATCGAGCTTGGCGAGAATGCCTTCGAGTGGGGCCGAGAGGG
This sequence comes from Planctomycetota bacterium, assembly GCA_031419335.1. Taxonomy (GTDB): domain Bacteria; phylum Planctomycetota; class Planctomycetia; order Planctomycetales; family Planctomycetaceae; genus TH-plancto1. The sequence continues at coordinate 165 of JANOKO010000653.1, read as the reverse complement.
TGAGTGAGCGGGCGTGAATCTGTTTCTCGGCTGGGGGCTGTTCGGTGTCCACTTCCGGAGCACGAAAGCCGAAGCTCGGAGCCTTGGTGTCTCCGTCAGTCGCAGCCTGGCTCTCGGTCGCGAGTGGTGCGTCAGGTGTGATTGATGAAGAGGTCGCTGGACCAC
>JANOKO010000652.1:0-2529 GCA_031419335.1 Planctomycetota bacterium | reverse complement strand
CGCTTCTGGGCTAGATAGTCGCTCGACTCGCAGATCGGGCCGACGATGTCGGTCGTCTCGCAACCGGGGATTGATTCCGCTTCGTAGTCGGTCGGTGGAGCGACCAGGGCCTGGACCGGCCAGATGCGGTGGAAGGCGTCGGTGACCATTCAGGCTCGCCCCGGCGGGAGCTGACCGCCATCTTGACGTCCGGAATCAGATCAGGCAGCAGGCCCAGACTCGAGCACCACATCCTTCGGGACTTCGAAGCGAGTGATCGGGTAATAGTCGGCTTCCGTGGGAGTGGCCGGTGGCGGATCAGCAGCCCGGACCACGGTGGCACAGGCCAGCACTCCACACAACCACAATCCCCAGCGAGCGATTCGAGCCATCACAGGTTTCTCTTTCCGCCTCAATTCACGACGGTCTACTGAGTTCGGGACAGTGTGCCGCAAAGGCCCCCACCCGCACGAGACTGTTATTTACCGCACCCAGCCTCCGACGGCAAGCGGAGGCTGACGCCGATGCGTGGTCCGCATCCCCAGCACGGAGCATTCGTCGATTGATGGGACAGCGACTACTCGCCCATTGAACAGAGAGTCTTCCTCAGGTAGAACGGTGGGAGGTTCTGTTCCTTCTTACACACCTTCTGCCATCTTTCGGCAAGCTTCAACATGTAGATATACAGGTCAGGTCGCTTGACGAGTGCTTGCTTGCGCAGAATGTAGTTACGAAATGCCACTGCATACCAAATCGCAGTGCCACCATAGAGTTCGTACTGCATCCGCTCATCGGTAGCGCAGGCGTAAACGGGCACTGCCATTGTTTCCAGATAACCGAGCATGGCACTCAGGTTGTCTTCCAAGTTCGGATGCTTCTTGAATTCCTCATCTAATGTCTCAATGGGGATCGCTTGGTCAGGCCAGTGAGTGGGACTAACGATCGCTTCAACCGCGTCCCGTTTGGATTTGAAGATAGGACCAGCAAGCTGAAGGTTGATCTCGATCGTGCGGCGGTGCCTTTCATTCCGACTCTCGTCCTCCGACTGTCGTTGCGAGTCCGCCTGTTGCCGACGAAGCAGCGCGAGTTGCACCAATCCGAACACAGCGGCCACACACAGGATCGCCAGTTCGGCGACATCCTTCCACGATTGGGCAACTTGTTCTGGAGGCCAGAAGGTCGCGGCAAATAGCGGTATTTGCATGTGAACTCACTCCCGGTGGTCGAGTCCTGAGAAGTCTCTCGGGCGGTCGAATCGCTGACGAACAATCAACGCAACCGGGTGTTTTTTGCCACCCAATCACTTGTACCTGATGTATAGCAACGAAAGAATTCCGGTTTGGATGACAGCAATCGGACAAGTTTGTTACGAATTGGACATAAATGGCGAGGTAGCTCAGGTGGGCGGCTTTGAGCCTCTACGGAGCAGCGTCGCCGGACGAGCATGCCGAGGCGTGAGTCGGATCCAGTGAGACTCCAGTGCCGTTAGACAAGCGGCCAGCGAAAATCGACCGAGTAGGGCGGCCTTTCCAGGCCGTCCAGTTGTGTCTCTCGCTTGGAGACGGCCTGGAAAGGCCGTCTTACGGGGAACTTATTTCCGACCACTCGCGTTAGCAAACCAGTCGCCGAAACAGCAATATGCGCCCCGGCAGAATCACTTCACTTCAGAGAGGAACTCTTCCAAGTTCACACTGGCGTCCTCCAAAGCCCCTTTGAGGGTGCGGCGGTCCACCTCGTCATGAAAGGGGAAGACTATCCCTCTTCCGTCCGGATGCTCCAACTTCACATGACTCCCCCGTCGATGCAACTCGATGAAGCCGAGACGTTGTAGGGCTGCCAAGACTTGGCGACCGGAAAGGAGCGGAAGCTTCATAGGGCCAACTCGACAACCTCACGTTCGGCTGTCTGCTCGACCTCCGCCGACTCGGGCTCCAGAAACAGGGCAATGGCTTCGCGAATATTGATTAACGCCTCTTCGCGGGTCTTTCCTTGAGACCAACAGCTCTTCAGAGCTGGGCAGTGGGCAACAAAGTACCCATCGTCGCCGTGTTCAATCACCACTTTCAATTTCATGTTTCACCTCAAAGCTGCGTCTCGAACAATGAACTGCATGCCCAAGGACTGTGACGCAAACAGCAAACAGGCCTGGATATCGTCACGAGTCAGGCCCTCATATTCATCCAGGATATCTGGAACCGTCGAGTCGTGAGCCAACAGATTCAAAATGAACTCGACGGTCAGACGCGTTCCCCGGATGACGGGTTTGCCCGCGACGACCCGAGGATCACTAGTGATTCGTTGCAAGAGAGCTTGTTCGTTCACGGCGCATCACCTCTGGGATCGAGCATACTCGAATCCTGGTCGACCGAGAAATCAGTCGACCAACTCTCGCCGTACCATATCTTCGTACGACTCCCGCTCGCGGATCACCGACACCGTGTCGCCGTCGACGAGGATCTCGGCGGCTTTGGGTCGGGAGTTGTAGTTGCTACTCATCGCCATACCGTAGGCTCCCGCGCTGAACGTGCAGAGTAGGTCGCCACGCTCGAC
>JANOKO010000651.1:0-3414 GCA_031419335.1 Planctomycetota bacterium | reverse complement strand
CACCAGACCGCCACCAAACCCCATCAGGCAGATGGCCAACGACATCCCCGCCGATTGCAGGGGACTAAACGGAGTCGCCCACCACAGGGCCGCCCCGATCGCCACCGTCGTCGAGATCCCGCCGAGCAAACCCTCCCATGTCTTATTCGGGCTCACCGTCGGCGAGATGATGTGCCGCCCAAATAGCTTACCAAAGACGTACTGCAACACATCATTCAACTCGCATACCAGCACAAAGTAGTACAGCAGTTTGCCGTTCTCCCCATCGTACCCGGGAATCTTCAGCAACGTCAGCAGTGCTGGAGCGTGGCTCAGACTGTAAACGCAGATCATGAGTCCCCATTGAATCTTGGCTGCTCGCTCCAGAAACCGCTCGGTGTCCCCGGCCACTGCCGAACGGATCGGCAAGAGGAGGAACACATAGACTGGAATAAAGATCGAGAAAATCCCGTACGCCTCATTGTGGAGCAACACATACTGGAATGGGGTGATGAAAAAGAATGCCCAGAAGAGTGAGCGATGATCCCCGAGTCGGGTCGGTGTCAGCGTCACGAACTCGCGCAGCGCCAGAAACGAGGTGAGTCCAAACAGCACGATCGAACCGACTCCACCGGTCGCGAGCGCCAAGGCGAAGACGGCTGTCATCACCCACCACGCCTGCATGCGTGCCGTCAGGTTATCGACCGTCTTGCGTGCCGAGCCACTCAGGGATTGACGCGACAGCACCCAGCCGGTTCCGGACCCGATCAACAACAAGGTCACCACGCCTCCGGTGAGCCAGAGCATTTCTGAATCGAGTTTCATGCGGGCGCTCCGGGTCGCGACAACGGGGAGACTGGAACTAAATCTCTCGGGCGTAAATCGATCACAGCTTGTCGCGCACGGGTTAGAAAATCGTCGCGCGGCTCCCCGGGCTGTAAGGCCAGCGGGCTGCCGAATGTCACATTGCAGATCATTGGCACCGGGAGCAACTCTCCCTTGGGCAAGACTCGGTTCATGTTGTCGAGGAGTACGGGGATCAGTTCCAAGTCGGGCCGCTTCTTTGCCATGTGGAATAGTCCGCTCTTGAACGGGACGGGGTCTGGACCCGGAAAGCGGCTCCCTTCGGGGAACAAGATCAAAGATCCCTTGTCCCCCAGCCCTCGTAGCATGTCCTCGATCGGATTGTCATGTCGTGTCGGTTGTTTTCGCTCAATCAGAATTGCGTTGAAGATTCGCGAGGCCATATAGCGTCGCACTCCTCCGGCATTCCAGTAATCCTTCGCTGCCACGGGGCGCACGAGAGGTCGTATCTCAGGCGGCATCACGGCCCAAATCGTGGGGCCATCGAGATTGCTCGAATGATTGGCAAAATAGATCCGGGGACGAGCGCTCGGCTCGCAGCCGACCCACTGGGCCCGTGCTCCGGTCACCAGACGCAACAGACTGGACACCACAGAAGGGGTCATCGAGACTCCAGTTCTTGCACGATTCGAAGCGAACGACGGACGATGGTGACGAGACACCCGCAGACGATCAACCCCAACCCCACCGCCACGAGCTCTCCCCGATAGGGCCAAGCGGCTGAGACCGATAGTACAAAGCAAGTTACCGTCATGGTCGCCATGCGGTGCTGCTTCGCCATCGGGCCGAGGAAGTGTTGCCCCGCCCCGACCGCTGCCCCGAGCGAACGTACATACGCGGTAATCACCGCCAGTATCGCCGCCGTCCAACCGAGTTCAACGAGTCCCCCGAGCTGCGGCGCTGCATAGCCCGCTCCCACCAAGATGAACGCATCCGCAAAGCGGTCAGGCAACTCGTTGAAGATTTCGCCCGACTTGGTCTTCTGCCCCTGTTCAACCGCCACCATACCATCGAACAGATTACACAGGAGTCGGAGTTGAATACCCATTGCAGCCCCGAGTGGCCACAAGCATCCGGGGATCCCTCCCGTTGATCGTCCAAGGCTGACTAAGCATGCTCCCGCTCCAGAGGCGAACACCACGCTCATGATGGAAATCGTGTTGGGGCGAATCCCTCGCCGTGCCAGCCAACCAGCCATCGCGGCTGCCCAGCGCGTGTTCCGCGCACGGATTGGTCGTCGGAGGACTTCTTCGGTCATGCAGACCTCGCATCCATAGAGTCGCTGGCAAACTTGGGGGTAACTGCACGAATGGAATCGACAGATGTGCTTCGTCCGGGGGGTATCGTATCAAGGACTGTGAGTGGCAGTCAGTCTGTGAACATTTTGCATTGCCAGATGAGGAACGATCTTCAGACAGCATGTCACATCGCCCACCATTTCAGCTTTCACACCCAGAAGCAGAACATGCGAGTCCGAGTGTCTCAATCGAGCTGGCCGACTTGCTCCTCAGTGGGTTTGAAACCCTCAGCACCTTGCGGAGCGATTCCAGTGCCGCAGCGAATGTCCCACTGGCGGATTCATCGATCAGGATTTCCAGGCTTCCTTTATTTCGAAAAATCGGATGAAATGGAAAGGAGTGTCAGAACTGTGGAGGAGGTGAAATGAGCGAATTCAGACCTGATCGAGCGGGATACCTCGTTCGCACGTTGGTCAAGCTCTTTGGGATGCGATCCGCTTTCGCTGTGGTTCTATTGGTACAGTGTCCGCTTCCGCTGCTGGCGGATGAAAAGATTGACTATCTCAAACAAGTCCGCCCACTCTTAAAGGAGCGGTGCTATGACTGCCATGGCAGCGACAAGCAGGAATCTGGTCTGCGACTCGATAAACGTCAAGAGGCCCTCACGGGGGGCGACAGCGGTGTGGCGATTGTTCCGGGTGATGTGACTCGTGGGGTCCTGTTGAAAAGGGTGACGAGCGAGGACTCCGAACAGGTGATGCCACCCAAAGGAGATCGGCTGACGAAGGATGAAGTTGACCTCTTGAAGAAGTGGATCGAGGAGGGAGCCAACTGGCCTCCGGTGGCTGACAAGGACTGATTCGATTCCAGACTTCCCTTGAACTCTCGCCCCCTGATTCCCGGTTAGTGCCGCACGTCCTGCGGCAATGACATCTCGCAGGCACTGGAGCGACCTGACGCTCGATACTCAAGGGCGGTGAGAGTCCGGGGTTGTTGCCAGCACAGCGGTGGATTGTGCCTGGTAATTCTGGAGAGCACCCAGCAGGCAATCCATTTCGCGTTTCAAGGTGTGATAGGTCGGAGAAATATGGTCGAGGTTTTCGCTTCGGCACTGTTGTTCCAGTGCCCATGCGGCAGCGTAGGCGGGCTGAGCGCAGAAGGTCGCGATCGCTCCCTTCAGCGCGTGACAGGTCTCACCCGCAACTTGCAGATCCTGTTGCTCGACGGCGGTTGTCAGCTTGGCCATCTGTGCGGGGGTGGTGCGGTGAAAGATGTCGATCAACTCGATCAGGAATGCCTGATCTCCATCGACCTTCAACAAAGCCGCGACGTC
>JANOKO010000650.1:0-3309 GCA_031419335.1 Planctomycetota bacterium | reverse complement strand
ATTCACCAGGTGCTGTGGGGCCGCGACGATCTCAGCGGTTTGCTGGGCGCGGAGCATCGTGCTGCTGTACACGGCGTCGATGTGTACCGTGCGTAGGGCTGTGCCCAGAGCGGTTGCCTGTTCAATTCCTACGGGAACGAGAGGACCGTTGAGCGAGTTCCCCTGGAGCCTGATCGGCACCGCCAGATTGTTCAGCGTGGCTCCATGCCGCGCGAGATACACGATGGTTTCAGCAGACATCCGGATCAACCGTTTGAAGCAGTGCAGGGAGGTGTCGCCGGGGACGCAACTCCCCGCGGCAGTGGGTCGGGCACCAGCACCTGGATCTCATCGTCGACCACGCGCACGGAAAAACAATCGGCCCGCAGTTTGGAGTTCGGCGCATCGAGCCACGAGCCATCTTTGATGCTGAATCGCCAAGCATGCCACGGGCAAGAAACGGCCCCCTCTTCCAAAGCCCCCGCTCCCAGAGAAGCTCCCATGTGCGGGCACGTATCACTTATGGCGAAGTACTCCCCCCCGGAGAGAAAGACCGCCACCATGCGGCCATTGACCGCATAGGATCGCCCTTCCCCCTCGGGGATTTCGCCGACATCGGCGACGGTTTTGTAGTCAGGCATCGCAGCAAGGATCCTCAAAGAACAAGTCGAGGCGGGATCGTACCGGCCTCGACTCACGGGGACAAGAACCGGCAGGAAGATCATAGGCGCTCAGCGGATCAGAGTTCACCAGAATCCGAACGAATGAGGACGACAGTTGTGCCACTGACAGTAATCTGACCAACCTGTTGACAATCGTAACCGGGGCAGATGGCCTATCGGCCTATGGAAAAACGTGGCATGGGCATCCTGCCCATGTGCCAAACCCAAGGATTCACGGGCTGGAAGCCCGTGCCACAGCCTTTTTCAACAGGCTGCGAGGAGATGACTCAGGGATTCACAGGTTGGTCGCCCGTGTCACGTCTGTTCCCAAGGGCTGGGACAACTTCTGCGACCGCCCTGGTGTCGTCATGGACACTGCTGCGCATCCCAGCGTATTGATTCTCTCACGGTTGCTGGGCATGATGATTCGGACTGAAGATGTTCGTCCCACGCGACGGTTGGGCCGGTCATCTGTCAGACCTTAGGGAGGTTTCTGGCATGGCTCGCATTCTCTTACTGACTGTGATCTTTCTGTGGATCTGTATCAGATCGACTTTCGCAGAGGAGTTCTTCGAGCTGACTGTTCCGAGCCGACCGGACCTCTCGTCGCAAGCTCAACTCTCTGGGGCTAGGCTGACTGTTAAGGACGCGACCGGCTCCATGTTTGTCTACGACCGGCATCCAGGATTCGACTCTGCTGATGGAGAACTGCTGGGGTTTCGGTCGGCAGCGGCGGGGGCTGCCCTCCGTTGGCCAGTTCTGGGAGCGGGAAGCATGTGGATGGGCGACCTGAGCGGGACGATGTGGCGGAAGAGCTTGCAAACCGTTCATCGCTTAGGAGGCGGAGCAGGTCTGCCAGGTGCGCCACCCGTGTTTGGTCCGGGAGGGATTGCGTGCCTCCCCGGAACCAGCGGCAATGCCTGGGTGGCACACGTTGAAAGTGATGGGACGCTGTGCAGTTTTTACGGTCGCGCAGGCCGTTGGAAGCATCGCGATCTCCCGCTGAAGTCCCCCTTGATCCCCGGTGCTCCGCTGGCCATGTACGACACCAGTGGAGTGTGGCCCGCGATCTTGACCATCGGCCCGACGGGGCGGCTGCTTTCGATCGTAGACGGGTCGGTCGTCCAGTCGGTCTCCACCAGCGTACTCTTCCCCCCGGGAGCGGATGTGAAGCACCTCACGATCGGACCACAGGGGCACGCCTTCGCGATCGATACCCAGGGCCGTCTCTGGGACATCAATGTCGAGACCCATACCGGAATCATGGTTGAACCAGCTGTGGGGGCGTTTCCGGCGGGGGCTCCTTTGGCGGTGTTAATGGACGGGACGATTCCAATCGTGACAGCCGTCAATTCTGCCAGCGTCATGGTGGCCTATCGCCGCCTGGCGGGTGGTTGGGTTCCGACCACGGTGGGGGCGGGGTTCACTCCGGGAACGCACATCGCAGCCGCGACACTTGTCACCGGCCCGACTCCCCAACCCTACTTTGTCGCCGTCAACTGGGCGGGGCAGTTACAACTCTGGGGGAAGGTCGGGCTGGTCTGGAACGTGACGACGATCCCGACCGTGTTGCTGGCTCCTGGATCGCCGGTGGAAATCGGGCACTCGTACTTTGGCCCACTGTTGTCTGCGATTGGTGCGGACGGCGTGTGGCATGCCTGGAGCTATGGCTTGCCCGGCGGTTGGAGAGATGAGTTGATCGGTCCTGGCTACGCGCTGGGGGCTCCTATGGCGATCCTGCCTGACATGGGAACCTTATTCACGGTCGACTCCAGGGGCCGACTGATGGTGGCGTATTTTGACGCGCGGGGCTGGAACGTGGCGTATGCCCTGCCAGAAGTCGACTACACGCCGCAACTGGTCAGTCGGCAAGTGGTGCCGAATCCGGGGTTGGCACCGGCTCAAGTCACCTTTGTGAACTCCTCGGAGGACGACCTCATTCTTCAGATTGTCGATCAGTTTCAACCGCGCCAGCCCGAAGAGATCAAGATCCCCCAGAAGGGCCAAGTCGTCCGGTCCCTCGCTCGCGATTCCGGGAGTACTCTGCAAGAGGTGTACCTCGCTCCGGGTCCACTCGGGACTTTGATCGAACAGACCGAAAGCTACCCCATCCCGCCGCAGCAGCGGTACACGCTGGTCGCCTGGTCCGACAAAGTGACCTACCGCTACATCGATAACCGTCAGAGCAAGCCGCAAGGGGCCACTCCCAGCTTCGACCTCAAGACGCACGTCAGCCTCGGTGTTATCCCCATTCCCCCCGGTCCGCTGCTCCAAGCCGGAGAAAAGTTCGACATCCCATCCCTGGCCAGGCAAATCAACAATCCCGGTGCCGCGCGGTTCTTTCCCCACCCAGTCTCGCCACCGGTGACCATTGAGGTGCCGAAAGAGCGCTAGTCGATTGTCCTCTGTGAATCGCATACGATGCACTGATCGATCCTTGAATCCCCCCGAAACTCTCTCCACCAGACTCAGGAGTTTGTTGATGTCGCAAGCTGTGCCTGCTCCGCTCTGTCCACCGCGTCGCATTCTGATGGGGCCGGGGCCGAGCGATATCGCTCCGTCGGTATTGGCAGCCTTGGGCGCTTTGACCGTGGGGCACCTCGACCCGTACTTCTTGAAGGTCATGGACGAGGTGCAATCGATGCTGCGGCAGGTGTTCCAGACCTCG
>JANOKO010000649.1:0-3533 GCA_031419335.1 Planctomycetota bacterium | reverse complement strand
CGAGATTTTGCAAATCCTGAGCATCAGTCTGTTCGAGAAAACCCAGCTTTTTGACACACTATCCACCACTTCCCCACCAAATACGCCAACCCCTTCTCATAAGCAGTGGACGCTCTTCGACTTATAGCCGGACAGTTGTGACTCGATACATCTTTTCTTGGGAGCCGAATCTTGTACGATATGTTGTGAGGTTGAGGGGCTATTTCCAGGCGCGATCAACCCTTGGACAATCTTCACCGAGGACTGGCAAGCCTACTCCATCGGCATGATACCCGATGATGTCAAAGCCCTCTTCGATGGGATGATGAATGACTTTCGCAATGGCGGGTTGATTCCATGAGTGCAGGCCCCAGATACGGAGGTAGAGGTCGACGGTATCTCCATCGGCAATTGGCCCTCTATGGGCTGTTGCTCATTGGCTTCTTCGTACAACTCGGATTGGGTGTTCGATCTTTTGAACAACGATCTCGAGAGGGGCTCATTCAACATCAAGCCGAATCCGAGGCGTATCATCGCAGTACCATGGAGAAGTACGACGAGGCGATTAAACACGCATTTCCGACATATGATAACTTTCCAGCGCTCTCAGACGAAGAGTTTCAACCTCTGTCCGGACAATGGGAAGTGGTTCAGTTTTGGGACAGTGGGTGGTGCCTTGCGTCACGTGAACGGGATAAAGCCCGCGGCGATGCCCACCGCTATGCCGTGGAGATCGGCAGAAACTCCTTGTTGTATGGCGAGATCGTCAAACTCAATCCATCCGGATTCCCCTCCCCGACTCCTGGCGAGAGCGGTATGTTCTCGACGGTCATCTGGGGATCGCATGGGGCTGGAACATTCTCCATGAGCTATGGAAGCGAGAAGCTAGAGAATGTCGTCTACACCATGAATTGTTACACGTCGGATCGTGGAATCTACATGCTTGACGGTCCCCGGCTCTACATTTATTGGATTGATGCCTGGAACACGACAAAAGACATGGCCTTGCCCGACTATTTCCCGCTGAAGCCCCGCGATGAGGGGACGTGCATGCTGGTGCTGGAGCGTCCTCGGCCCGAGGAATCCCCCCTCACGATTGCATTCAAGTCTCGACGTACCGTGCAGAGTCTCGACAACCTGCCGCCGACCACGGACGCACTCGAACTCGAACGACGCCGGATGGCCGCCACAGGCCAACCGTTCGGACCCGGCCACCCCATCATCACCCCCGAAGGGGAGGAATACGTCATTGAAGAACTGCCACCCGACATCAAGCAGATCTACGAACAGATGAAGAAGGATGCGTCGGAGCCGTAATTGCCTGTTGAAATTGCCCCGTGACACAGGCGTCCAGCCCGTGAATCTTTGGCTTTCGGGCATGGGCAAAATTCCCTGGCCACGTTTTTCAACGGGCTGTAATTGTGGAATCTACTGTGTCAACGTCCATGCCATTCCGGCAACACATCACTGGGGGCGTGGCGAGGGAGGCTCTGTGCTGTCGCGGGGCGGTCGATTGCCTGGCGCGAAAGGTCTCTCTCCCTCGGGTCCGCCGCCCGGCCCACCCGCTTCGCCCCGACGTGGCGGACCATCTCTACCGGGGCCACTGCGATCGTTGAGCGGGCGGAACGGTCCGCCACGGTTTCCTTCGCCGCGTCCCTCGATAGGTGGTCCTTCACCGCGCTGACTGCCAGGACGAGCAAACTGGCCCCCACCAGGGCCATTCGGATTTGGAAAGCCTCCCTGGTTGCGGATCCATTCGAACTTCAGGAAACTGTTAAAAAGATCATCTCCCAACAGATGCTTTAACTCTGCAATGTCCGGGTCTTGTGAGAGAAATCGCAGCCGCAATTGGATCTTAAAGTCATCCGCCCGAAACTGTAACAGTTGATCCTGGTCCTCATTGGACAGCGAGCCAAAATAAGTCTGCAACTCGGCGTCGGTCGCTTGTGCCGACTCGCGCATGAACTGCTTGCCGATGGAGACGGTGATGCCTCGCCGAGCGAGGTTCTTGCGACCGGGGCCTGGGGCATCGCCAGTTTGCGAGGCGAGAGCGATTAAGTCGGTGTTTCCGCTGGCCTCGATCATCTCCTTAACCTCAGACTCCGAGACGAATTGGAAGATCCGTTCCAGATTCGGGAATTGCTGCTTGAGGAGTTTCGCCTGGATCCCAAACCGCTTGAGGCCGCGTTGGCTTTCGATGTCCTTTTGATCGACCTCGGACAGGTTTCTCAAGCGTTTCGCCAGCACATCGAAGACTTTCGTGAGTTGGTCCTCGGACAAACTCGGGAAACGACCGAGTCCGTAGGGTAGGAGCCCTCCCTCGTCAGCGGCTGCGGCCAGTGCCTTCTCCTGGCGCTCCGTGACAATCTCGCGGACCCGTTGGGTCTTTTCGGCGGGGGATTCGATATTGGCCAGTTCGTCCTGCTGCCAGGCATCAATGGTCTTGAGCCAGTCGCAATAACCATCGAGCGTGGTCTGATGGCGCGCTCCGTGTGCGCGATCCGCTTCGATCTGTTGATGCAAGGTTCGCAGCACCGTCCGCTCCCCTTCAGTCAGGGCTTGGTACTGACGGTATTTCCGATCGAGTACAGCTCGCTCCACTTCCGACAGACTGGCGATTTGGTCACGTGCGGGGGTCCAGGCGGGATTGCCCAGCCCCAGCACGAGCGGGCCAGTTACCAACGCGCCCGCCAGTGCCAAGCTCCATCCGATCCACGATTTAGCGGCCACGGGTCGACCTCACTTCCTCGCTGATGTCCTGCATCAAAGTCGGTTGCCCTTCCAAGCTTTCCAGGAATTGGACTTGGCCGACCTGGCTATACTCGTCCAGATGCTGAATGACCTGCAAATCCCGCAACAACAAGTCTTCATCCGTCGGAGTCCAGCGACTGGTGCCCGCATACCCCAGCAGTCCAGTCAGACCCAGCAGCGCGGCTCCCGCTCCCGCCACCAAACTTAGGTGCATTCGCTTATACCATGTCGACTGTGTGACATCCGGCTGCAGATCGGACAGCTTGATCGTGGCCATCGTCTTCTGCGTAAACTCCACCGTCGCTTGGGGGCGCGGGAGCAGGTCCAACAAGCCGTAAGTCCGCACCAGCAACTCGATGTCCTTGCGCGCCACGGGGCTGTCGGCCAAAACTTGTTCCAGGTCTTTGGCAGCTGTGGGATCGAGTTCCCCGTCGAGGTATGCGACAAAGTTGTCCCGGTGCTCCACGGAGACACGTTTGAGTTTATCCACGTGCTGCTCCTTTCCGAGATGAGTGGTTGTTTGCAGAGGGAGTCATCATTTCGCGTACTCCTCCAGCGCGACTCGCAATTGATCACGTGCTCGTGAGAGCAGCGATTTGACGGCTTGGGGAGTCATCTCCATGGCCGCTCCAATATCGATGTAATTCATACCCTCGAACTTATGGAGTAGCAGGGCCATCCGCTGTCGATCATTGAGAGTGTTCATTGCCGCTTGAACTTTTTCCATCAGTTCAGCCTTAGCCATCACTCGCGACGGCATGAGAGCGGACTTTTCGGGAATCATCTGCTGCTGCAATCCGACT
>JANOKO010000648.1:0-3589 GCA_031419335.1 Planctomycetota bacterium | reverse complement strand
CGCAAACGCCTGTTCCTCGGGTGTCAGCGACCCTGCCTCAGCGGTCGCGATGGGTTGTACCGCATCGTCCGCCCGTCCGACGAGTGAGACTCCAGACAGAAACAGTCCCAAAGCAATGGTCCGAAAGAGAATCGTCATGCCATCAACTCCATCAGGTTCTCGAGATCGAAACTCCACGCACCCTCACAATACCGCGAACGGAAGCTGCTGTCAGCCATCAGTCCAAAGAGGGAAGCCGTGTGTGCGGTCAGTTTTTATGGCGGAGGTAACTCTCAGGCGATGATGAGGTTCCAGAATGTCATGTAAGGGCCGTTTTGATTTCGGCTCGTGCCGCCCTCCACCGCAATCGAAAACGTGGTGGGCGGTCAGTGCATTGCCAGTGCCCGCTCCCGAAGCAGTTCTCGGGCCGTGTGCCGATCTCGCGATCCGTGGCAGCCGACTCCAGGCCCAACGAAATCCCTCCGCAGAGATTAACCGCAGAGGACGTTATGGTTCGCAGAGGGCTTGATCCGCAGCTGTTTCCTTACCCGCCCTTGCCTCCGTCCGTTGTCCTCTGCGAACCCCTGCGCCCCCTGCGCCCCCTGCGGTGCCACATGGCGAGGCTGCGAAGTTTGCGGTCCAGTCGCCATAGCAATTGGACGGACACGTGATCGAGACTATTGTGGAATCGTCGCTGCCCCACCCAAGCCGATTCGGGTTGTAGGCTTGCTAAATCGTTTCGGGGCACGTGTCGGCGAATCACTTGTTCGTGGGGGAATGGTCGAATCCGACAGTGAATCCGCCGTTTCTGGCACAGCAGTCCCAGTCTGATTCGGCAGAGGGAAGACCTCTACGTCTGCTGGAATCGGGATGACCACATCCATTCCAGGTCGGAGATTTTCCGGCCTGTTTTGCAGAAGGGGATTCGCGGACAAAAGTTCTTTCCAACGGTTGCCGTCTCCCAACTCACTGCGGGCGATCCCACTCAACGTATCGTTCGGTAAAGCTCGGTAAGTTCGCGAATGGACCACCGGCTCGGGGTCTTGCTCGACGACCATCTCAGCCGGGATTTGGCCCGGATCAATCGGGGTCGGTTCAGGCTCGCGTGGGATCTGGATCGGATCGGGGACACCTGCCAGAGGGAACACGTCAGCTTCCCTCAGAGCCGCCGTTGATTCGAGCGGTGGCTCTTCCGTCACGCGGGGTTGGGGTCTGTCTGCGTCTGTGTACGACTTCACCGGCATCAAACGAATGGCCTCATCCAAGTCCGCAGCTGACCGCAAAGTCAGATCGTCGTGCGTTTCGCTTGGCTGACGTGGAAAACAGAGCGCAGCTGCAAACCCCATCACCAGGATGGCAAGTGCCAGACCAAGTTTGGTGTCTCGGTGCATAAGGATAACAGCCATGCCGGTTGTGAGGATGCTGAGGGCCGCCCTCCAGGGCGCGGACCTCCACATCTCTCTATGACACCCCAAGCTGCGGGCGTCCATAGTTGTTTCGAACCGCGGGCCTGTTTGGAAAACACCTCATGTGCAGAGATTCCGCAGATTACGAATAGTCGTAATAGTCGGGCTGGAGAGAGGTCTGGCGGAACGGGTGGGATTTTGCGAATTCCCCTGTCTGGCACTCAATGACACTGACTTTGTCGCCTTGTACTCCGCAAAAGAGTGTCCAGTTTTCAGCACTCCGCGCTGAAGGCGACAGGGCTTTTCGAGGTCGCTGGCCCACGGGTGTCCCAAAGTCGCCGGACTCTCCGAGTCCGGCGTGTGCGATGCCCCCGCCGCGCAGGCGTTTGGAACACTCGGTGTATAATGAACTCGGTTTTCTTTGTGAGTGTGTGCCCCACTTGGCGGGCGATGAGCCACCGGACTCGGAGAGTCCGGCGACTTTGTCGGCTTTCGCGAGACGTGTCCCGTTTCGGAGAAAAAGGCGACCATCGCGGTCCGTGGACCCTCGGATCGCTGTCCTTCTACAGTCCCCGAATCACAGCCAGAATCTTCTCCAGGTCGTTCTCGACCGGAATCGGAGCGTTCTGGAAGACGCAGTGGTCGACGCCCGACTTGGCGAGCGTCTTCGCCTCATCGGTCTCGCTGGCGTGGTAGCCGACGGTGGCGGTCGGGTCTTTGAGTTGGTGGCCGGTGAGGATGCACACGACGCGGTCGCTGGGAGCGATGATTCCTTGTTGGCGGAGCAGTTTCGCTCCGGCCACGCTGGCGGCACTGGCGGGTTCGCAGCCGAAGCCGCCGGCTCCGACTTTCGCCTTGGCGTCCATGATCTCAGCGTCGCTGACCTCGCGGACGACGCCGTTGCAGGCGTCGAGCGCTCGCAGGCACTTCTTGAGGTTCACCGGGCGGTTGATCTCGATGGCACTCGCCAGCGTATTCGCCCGGCGGTTCTGCTGGTCCATGTCGGCGTAGAACTTGTCGATCAGCATTTGGTCGGGGTGCCCGTTGTTCCAACGCAGGTTGTGGTGCTGATACAAATCATGCAGCGTGTTGGCCCCGGCGGCGTTGATGACGGCCAGGCGCGGGATACGGTCGATCAGGCCGAGCTGCTTGAGTTCGGTAAACGCCTTGCCAAAGGCACTCGAGTTCCCGAGGTTCCCGCCCGGCACGACGATCCAATCGGGCACTTCCCAGCCGAGTCCCTCCAGCACCCGATACATGATCGTCTTCTGCCCTTCGAGGCGGAACGGGTTCACGCTGTTGCACAGGTATATCCCGGCCTCCTGCGAGACGAGCCGCACCTTCTCCAGGGCGTCGTCGAAGTCGCCTTGGATCTGGAGTGTCACGGCTCCATAGTCGAGGGCCTGCGACAGTTTGCCGTACGCGATCTTCCCGCTGCCGACGAACACGATCACCTTAAACAGCCCGGTCACGCCGCCATAGATCGCCAGCGACGCACTGGTATTTCCGGTCGAGGCACACGCGGCCACCTTGGCCCCCACCATGCGTGCGTGCGTACTGGCAGCGGTCATGCCATTGTCTTTGAAGCTGCCGCTGGGGTTCAGGCCCTCGTACTGCAGATAGCACTGCTTCGGGTTCAGGCCGATGTACTTCGCGATCGCGTCGGTCTGTTGCAGGTAGGTCTGCCCCTCGCCGATCGTCACGATCTGGTTGTCGGGGGCAAACGGCAACAGCTTGCGAAACCGCCACACCCCGCTGTAGTCGAGCGGGTCGAGCCGATTCGACCACGCCGCTTCGAACTCGCGCAGCGACGACGGCACCGGCAGCTTGTCCCACTCGTACTCGATGTCGAGGAGTTCGTGGCTGACCGGACAGGTGGTCAGTGTCTCATCGACGCCGTACGTGCTGTCGCAACCGGGCGCAATGCTGGTCTGAAAGGCGAAATCGGCGATGTCACAAATGGGAGGCTCCTTGCGGGAAACCCGAGTGATGCGAGCAGCACCGCGACGGGTCGGCTGACCATTGTCGGAACTCTGGCGATTCTGAGCAATCAAGAAACCTCATCACAACTGTCCGGCTATAAGTCGAAGAGCGTCCACTGCTTATGAGAAGGGGTTGGCGTATTTGGTGGGGAAGTGGTGGATAGTGTGTCAAAAAGCTGGGTTTTCTCGAACAGACTGATGCTCAGGATTTGCAAAATCTCG
>JANOKO010000647.1:0-6078 GCA_031419335.1 Planctomycetota bacterium | reverse complement strand
CTGCTGATTGCAGCCGAGATGGCGTACCTGACCTACCCCAGCGACACCTCGCGGGTGAAGTTTCTGGTCGGGGCGGGTGTCGCTCTGGGGTTCTTTTCGCACCTGCTGCTGGATGAGATTTACAGCGTGGAGTTGAGTGGGCTCAAAGTCGGACTGAAGAAGTCTTCCGGGACGGCGATCAAGATGTTTGGAGAGGCGTTCCTGCCGAATGTGTTGACATTCGCTCTCGCGGGAACTCTGTCGTATGCGACACTGATGGATGCCGGGCTGATCCGCGCTTCCACCGAAGAAGTGTCCCCCGTGTTGCCCGAGCAGCCGTTGTTGCAACAGGCGGAAGCCTCACTACCCGATGAGTGGCGCTAGCCAGGCGGGGCATTCGTGATGCGGATGAGTTCCCTTGTGACGCCTGGGACGTGCTATACTTCTGGTGGACGGTCCGGCAGGGAATTGCATTGCCGGAGACAGGAGACCCGCAGCATCGGAGAGAGTGCCATGAAGCATTTGCCCACAGTTCTGATTGTGTTCTTGGCGATTCAGGGAGTGCAGGCGGAGGACGCCGTACCGCCGAATCCCGAGGCGGTCGCCGCCGTCAAGGCGCTGGGCGGAAACGTCATGGCGATCGCTCAGAATGATGCGCGTCTGGATGTGACGCTGCATCTGGCCGACAAGGACGTGACGGACGAAGCTCTCGTCCAAGTCGGCAAGCTGGCGAATGTACTGTGGCTCAATCTGGCCCGCACGAAGATCACGGATGCGGGTCTGGCCTCGATCCGAGAGATGAAGACGGTCGAGCGGCTGCACCTGGAGAAGACAGGGATAACCGATGCGGGGTTGGAGCAACTCCGGGGTCTGGAGAATCTGACCTACCTGAATCTGTATGGCACACCAGTGACGGACGCTGGACTGGTGCATTTGCACGGACTCAAGAAGCTCAAGCGACTGTTCGTGTTCGAGTCCAAGGTCACGCCGGAGGGGATCACCGCGCTCAAGGCAGCGATGCCAGAGCTACAGGTGATCGCCGGTTTGGAGAACAAGCCCGCAGAACCCGTGAAGCCAGCGGAAGAGGCTAAGCCCGCTGAGGCCGCTCCGGTGGAAGAGAAGAAATAAAGACGATCCTCGAACGGATACGGGAGTTCATTCAACGACTCTGGTGTAAGGTCTGATCCCTGAAGACGAGGTTCCATCCGTCGAATCGATTCTGCCCGACCTTGCGTGTCGGGATGTTGTGGTGCGCGCTGACACTCTTCCACACGGGTGAGATGAAAGCTGTGGCAATGGATGCCGTCTCCGCCGAGATTCAAGCTGCGGTGGCGGACTTGTCCGCAGACGAATTCTCCCGCCGGCAGAGTGCCGAGCAACTCTTGCTCCAGCATGGCCCAGCGGCTTTCCCGCCTCTGATCGCTTCACTGGGAAAGGACTCCTCGGATGCGAGTCAGCGGGTGTTGGTCTTGTTGGAACGGATCTGGTTGCAGACCCCGGTGCCTCAAGCCGATGCCCTGGAACGCCAGTTAGAGACATTGCGGCTGACCTCGGGGCCTCAGCAACCAGCGATTGAGAGGCTGTTGTTTGCCCATCATCGCCTGCGCGAAGCGCGGGCGCTGTTCGCATTGCGTCGATGCAACGCGGTGATCGTGTACGAGGACGACCTGAATGAAATTGAACAGCAGAACCTCGCGGGAGAAGCACCCCTCCAGAATGTCCCGAAACGCATTACCCAGATCATTTTGCCGCGACGCTGGAAGGGGACGGATGCGGACCTGTGGCATATCCAGCGACTGGCCCACTTGCGGTGGCTGATGGTGTTTGTCGTGCGGAACAATGGGATCAGCGAATCGGCTCGGCTGGGGATGCAAGTGGGGTTTCCGGGTCTCCAAGTTTCGGAGCGCGCGGAGGTCTTTCTCGGGGTGGTCCAGGATCTCACGCCCTTCGGAGAGAGCGAAGGCTGTTATGTCTCGAAACTCAAACCCGGCAGCCCGGCGGAGTTGGCAGGAGTACAACCGGGTGATCGCATCCTGAGCGTTGATGGAATCCCGATCCGGAACTTCACGGACCTCGTCAATTCGTTAATGACCAAACGCGGGTACGAGCCGATTGAGCTTGAAGTGGACCGTGGCTATCCCGTTCGGTCCCGATTCGAAAATGGACGAAAAGCCAAGCCGTTGATTCTGACGGCCATCGGAATTCCCTGGGAAGCGGAACTCATCAAGACGCCCCCGCCGCCCCCGCCAACCGAATCCTTAATCCCCGTACCACCGTTTCCCGAGATCCCACCGTTGCCGGGTGCCCCCGTGGGGAACCCGGTCGGACGGTAAAGGAGACATCCGGACTACGGAAGTCTGGCGAGTAAGATTCCATAGGCCGCTCGCCTTACGGCAACTCGTACTTCGTCTCCAGGGTCTTGTCCGCACCGATCACAGCGCGTAGAGCCGCTTCGTTGGCAACCACGGTCTTGGCGGGGCCAGTCAGTTTCAGGAAGTAATTCCCGGCGACTTTTCCATCCTTCACCATCGACAAAATCACACCGTGCATTTTGTAGCCCGGCGCGGGTTCTGATTTACCCCGGATCGGCGGACCGATCGGTCGCTTATAAGTGCCCGTCAACTGAACTAGTGTGTAGTCCCCTTGAGGGCACTTGCCCTGGGACATGACCAGTTCGCGCCCTTCTCGTTCGAATTGGTCGACCCAACGGGTGATGTTCGCTGCGTGCGTCCCACCGATGGGAGTCGAGACATAGAACTCCGAACCTTCCGTGTCGCCCTCTGTCGCGGGGATCGCAAACTGGGTCAGCCGCAGTTGGTTCGAGGGTTGTTGCTGCTTCCAGCCCGCTGGGACGGTCAACTTCAATTCCCCGGCTTCCACGACTTTCGCAGCTGCCGGTGTTTCAGTCTTCACGTCTTCAGCGACCGCCAGACTGGCGACCGAAATCAATCCACACAACAACCAGTCCGCACGAATTCTCATCGGAGTTCCTTCTGATCCTGGGCTCGCTAAGGTGTCTCATCGAGCGAGAGTGCCGGTGTCAAATCGTCGGGGCCGCTCTGGAACCTGACATCGGAGTGCGGCGTTCCCGCGATCTCGGAGAGCATTGTCAGTCGTGGACCCTGGAAATTCAATGCGAGAGCGAGTTGAGGATGCCTGCGTCGCGACCTGCTCGGTCCCGTGGCCCTCGGCGAAGGAAGAAAAGAGGAGAATCGTCCCATGCTTGCCGCGACTTTCAGAATCGAAGAAACTGTTTCTTAGGAATGCTTAGGAACTCGGTGTTGTCATGGAATCCTACCCAATGTCTTGTTTTCACAGATGGCTTTCGTTGACGGCAACACTCGTCGCAGGACGGTTCGCCGGACTGGCGATGCTCTGTCTCTGCGTGGCTTTGCCGGGCTGGGTGCAGGGTGAGGAACGCTCGCCCGCGGTCTCCGCAGCCGGACTCCAATACTTCGAGGAGCAGGTCCAACCCCTGCTGGACAAGCATTGTGCAAAGTGCCATCTCAACGGGAAGGCGAAAGGAGAGCTGAGCCTTTCAGGAAGAAAGTCAGTCCTCCAAGGGGGCGAAACGGGGCCAGCGGTGAACCTGGAGAAGCCTGTCGAAAGTTTGCTGTTGCAAGCCGTGAACTTTGACGGCCTGGAGATGCCACCATCAGGCAAGCTCCCGCCAGAGTCGATTGCGATCTTCACCCGATGGGTTGAGATGGGGTTGCCGATGCCCGAGGGAGAGGCCGCAGTGGCCCCCGCTGGACATGGTCCGCCGCAAGTGAATGAGACGACCAAAAACCACTGGTCGTTCCGCCCCATCGTGAAGCCCGCGGTCCCGGCGGTCGCCGACTCCCGCTGGATTGAAAACCCAATCGACGCTTTTGTCCTGCATCAATTGGAGTTGAAAGGGCTGAAGCCCAACCCCCCCGCCGCTCCGCGCGAGCTATATCGCCGGACGCATTATGATCTCGTCGGACTGCCGCCATCGGTCTCCGAGGTCGCCCGGTTCGAGTCGGCTCCTTCCGAGGAAGCCTACTCTGAAGCGATCGACACCCTGCTCGAATCGCCTCAACACGGCGAGCACTGGGCTCGTTACTGGCTCGATCTGGTTCGCTATGCCGAAACCAACAGCTACGAACGCGACAACCCGAAGCCGTTTGTCTGGCGCTATCGCGACTATGTCATTCGCTCGTTCAACGAGAACAAGCCGTATGATCAATTCCTCAAAGAACAGTTGGCCGGGGATGAACTGGACGAGGTCACTCCCGATTCGCTAATTGCCACGGGCTATTATCGGCTCGGGCTTTGGGATGATGAGCCAGTCGATCGAGAGATGGCATACTATGACGGGTTGGACGATATCGTCGGCACCACATCGCAAGCGTTCCTCGGGTTGACGCTGAATTGTGCCCGTTGCCACGACCATAAACTCGACCCACTTCCCCAAGCAGACTATTACAGTTTCCTGGCCTTTTTTCGAAACGTGAAACACTACGGAGATCGTTCCGGCGACTCCGTGGAGCAGGCGTCCACTCGTGACATTTCCCCACCGGAACAACTGGCAGTCCATGCGGTCGAACGCGAGGCTCATCGGCAGAAGTTTGCCGAACTCTCCGCTCAGATTGAGGCGTTTGAAGCCACGATGATTCCGCACCTCAAGGGGGGCGAGATTGATGACTTCAAATCCGAAAGCAATCGCGAGCGAATCTTAAGATCGCATCAGGGAGAGTTCATTTCCCCGGAGCAGGTCAAGGAGTACGTCCAGCTTCGTCGTGTGTACCGAGAACTGCGAAATCACCCGCCACGCAGTCAGGGGCTCGCTCTCGTCGTCACTGAAAACGGCAAAGACGCTCCGCCGACCCATGTGCTGATCCGAGGGAACGCGCATGCCGAAGGCGACTCCGTCGAACCTCGATTCCCCAGTGTTTTGACGGATAATCTGCCCGTGGTCCACGTCCCTGCCAGTGGTCAATCGACAGGTCGCAGACGCGCACTGGCCGAGTGGATGGTCAGTCCCGATAACCCGCTGACAGCTCGTGTCATCGTGAACCGGGTCTGGCAGTGGCACTTCGGTCGGGGCATCGTGAAGTCATCCAGCAACTTCGGTTTGCAGGGTGATGCCCCGACTCATCCCGAGTTGCTCGACTGGCTGGCGGCGGAACTCATCGAGCATCACTGGGATCTACGTCACCTGCACCGGTTGATCCTTCATTCCAGCACCTATCGCATGTCCTCACGCGGGCAAGACGCTGCCCTCGCAGTTGATCCGCTCAATGACCAGTTGTGGCGGTTTGATATGCGGCGGCTGCGGGCCGAGGAGCTTCGAGACACGATTCTGGCGGTGAATGGGACGCTGAATACCGACAAGATGTTCGGCCCGAGCATCTACCCGAAGATTGAAAAGGAAGTCCTCGCGGGGCAGTCGGTGCCCGGATCGGGGTGGGATCAAAACTCCCCCGAAGGTCAGACGCGCCGCAGCATCTACATCCACCTGAAACGTTCACTGACGGTTCCGTTGCTGGCCGCCTTCGACGTGGCGGATTCCGACTCGCAATGCCCCGTGCGATTCGCGACCACCCAGCCGACGCAGGCTCTGTCGATGCTGAACAGTGTGTTCCTCAACGACGCAGCTGCAACCTGTGCCAAAGTGGTACACGACGAGGCCGGAGACGATCCCGCGAAGTGCGTGACTCTGATGCTGAAGCGGACGCTGCAACGAGATCCGTCTGCAAAGGAAGTCGAGCGCGGCGTGAAACTAATCGCCGATCTCCGCGAGCAGCACCAGCTGTCTGCTGTGCTGGCTCTGCGGTATTACTGCCTGATGGCGCTCAATCTGAATGAGTTTGTGTATCTGGATTAAGCAACGGATGTCGCTGAATTCATCAGAACTCAACCGTGGGAATGACAGGGTGGCCCAGACATCGCTTTGGATGTCTGGGTGACGAAGGAACAGGAGAGTTTACAGCGCGGACGTATTCTCTGCGGCCTCTTGTTGTTGCACAACCCAGACGCTCAAAGCAGCGTCTGGGCCACCCCGCCCAGACATCGCTTTGGATGTCTGGGTTGCAGAGCAACAAGAGGCATGGGTGGGGTGGGGTGGCGATGGGT
>JANOKO010000646.1:0-4255 GCA_031419335.1 Planctomycetota bacterium | reverse complement strand
CCACCGACGATCAGCACGCGGCCCCCCTCCTTCCGCAGCCGATGCAGATCAGACGCGATCTGCCGGATCGTGACGCCCTTGGGCTTCTCGGTCGAGACGGACGAGGACATGAACTCGAACGTCGGCCCGCATGCAGTGCGTTCGATCGGCAGCACCTTGACCCCCGCATGCCCCACAACGATCAGATCGCCCAGTTGGACCTCCGTCATCGGGATGCAACGAGCCACCCGGCGGATGAGATCGACGCAAATGCCGCAGTCCATCTCCTGGAGTTCCACCTCGATCCATTCATGCTCCAGGCGAACCTGCGTGCGCTGGTTGGTCGTACTGTAGAACCCGTCGGGAAAGGTGCCCGTGAGGTCGGCAGGCACGAGGTGGCAGTCCTGTGTATTCACGGAGACGGCCCCGTGGTCGCTGACTTGCTTGAGGATGGCCTGCAAGATGTGTTCGGTGGCCGCCTTGATCTCGATCACCGCCAAGCTCTGATCCTGGCGGGTCTGCCCCACGGAAATATCTCGGATGCGGTAGCTGCCTCCCAGTTCGGTAATGACATCCAACACCTTCGGCAGCAGCAGGCTATCGATGATATGTCCCCGTAACTCGACGGTGTCCAGATGCTCAATCAACTTCGGTGTCATCGGTCGGCCTCCCTGGGAGATTATACGCCTCTTTGACACCGGCAAACTGGAAAACCACGACTGGAGATTGAGCAAGTGCGAGTGTCTGGTGCGTCGGTGGTGGAGAATTGTCGGCAATTTTTCCAAAATCGCTGGCGCGACGCACGCCATCGGGAGCCACTCGCGAATCACGAACTGACCGCGATTCGTGAGTAACACTCATTGACTTGAGCCGCACCAGCGATTTCGGAGAAATCGCCGACAATGCGACGCACACACATTGAGTCGCGTTCCAGAATCGGAAACCGTCTACCGGTCCCAGAGCCTCACAAACGGTCGCTCCTCCACCCCGCGATAGCGGGCGCGAGGCCGGATCACATGGTCGCAGTCGGCCTGCTCGATCACATGCGCACACCAGCCGACGACCCGTGCGGCAGCGAAGATGGGCAGGTACAGCTCGCGCGGCAGCCCGAGATAATGGAATAGTCGAGACAGCGACCAGTCGATATTGGCCGGGAGTTGTTTTTCTTCCCACACCGCCCGCTCGATCGAGTCGGCGATCTCTTCCATCGACCCGCAGCCGCAGGCCAAGGCCAATTCGGCACAATGGGTTTCAAGCAAAGCGGCTCGCGGGTCGCAGTCCTTGTAAACCGGATGTCCAAAACCAGGGATCGTGCGTCCGGATTCGAACTCCCCGCGCGCCCACTCGGTGGCGAGGTCAGGGGACTCGACCGATTTGATCGCATCCAGCACGCGGTCATCTCCGCCACCATGTCGCGATCCGGCCAGCACGCCCAGCCCCGCAGTCACGGCAGCGTAGAGATCCCCACCCGTGGAGCCGACCATCCGCGCCGCATACGTCGACGGATTGAACTCGTGTTCCGCAGCCGCGATGAGGGCCGAGTCGAGAGCCTTTTCGAACAGGACCGGCGGCTCTTTCCCGGTGATCAGGTAAAACAGGTTGCCCGCATACCCGAGGTGCGTGGCCGGTGCCGGAAGCGGAGTGCCCGTTCGCATGCGGTGCCACGCCGCAATCAACAGCGGGACGCGGGCCAGCAGCCGAACCGCCTGGCCGACACCGCCATTCAGTGGGCCATCGTTCGTCTGCGGGTCAAAGTGGGAGAGCAGACTGACGCCGGTCCGCAGGGCCTCCAGCGGGGTGACATGCAGCGGCAGACTCTCCAGCACGGAGGTCACCATCTCCGGCAGCTCCATCTCCTCGATCATGATGCTGCGGAAGTCGGCCAGTTCCTCCTCTGTGGGCAGTTCCTCATGCAGCAGCAGGTAGCAGACCTCCAGAAAGTTCGACTCCTCGGCCAGGTCGTGGATGCAGTAGCCACGGTAAATCAGCCCGTGATCGAGCGAACAGATATTCGTTTCGCCAGCAATAACGCCCCGCAAGCCGGGGTGGTATAAATCGAGCGCCATGGGGACATCCTTGAAGTCGGAACGGCTTCCTGCCTGGGCACAGGCCGTCTGAATGCCCTCTCCATCCGGCACCGCCAGCATGTGCCGCCCCACATCATCACGGGACCGGCAACAGAAGGAGAAAACATTGACCTGCGTTGATCGATGAGAGGCGCGATGATTCGCGAGAGCGAATCAAACGAAGGTTTCTCGATGCGAAACCCTTGAGGCGACCACTGTACCAGCAATATTACGGATTCGAAAGCGACTTCGGAGAGTTGCACCTGCTCTTCTGTGCATCAGAAAAGTAGGCAGGAATTCACTACAGAGACACAGAGGCAGGGAACAGGGAATTTGGAGGAGATCCGGAAGGTTTCTCGCAAGGGTGGCTGAGCGGAAGGCATTCATCAGCGGACCAGCTTCTGGCGAATCGTCTTCATGGAGCTTTGGCCAGTGGCTGCGATACTGGTTTTCTCCGTGCCTCCGTGTCTCCGTGGTGAATTTCTTCTGCTGCCTACTTTCGTGACGCACACACCACCTGCTCGTCTTTGCGTCCCAAACGCCGAAGGCAGGTAGCCACTTCCCCACTCTCGATCAAACTCTGAACAACAAGGGATGTGCGGGATACTGAAGACTGATCCCACCGAATGTCCAGGCACACGTACTTCTCGTTGAAACACTGGGGATAGGCATGCGCCGCTGACCCGACCGACAATCGGTGAGGCTCTCGCATCCCGGTATCCTCAAGACGCGGGTCCAGCCCCTGTGCTAAGGATTGACTACCTTCCGCAGGGCATCGATTCCCGTCTGCAATTCTCTCGACTGAGCTTCGACAACTTCGATGTCATTCTCGTGCGGCGGGGTGGTTTTGTTGACGCGGGTGAAACCGATGTAGTTCAACCAGCCGCTGGCCCGAGCCGATTGTCGCTGGCGAATCAGCTTGTAGAGCGGGTCAGCCTGGGCGGCGGCCATCAGGGTGTCGAGGTCGCCCTGGGGGAGCGGCATCTTCAGCCCCTTGAGGATCGCATCGGCCATGACGAAGTGGCCCATCTCCGCCGGGTGGACGCCGTCGCCCGGATTGTGCAGCGGGTGCTTCGCCTCGCGAGCGGGTTTGATCATGGCACTCATCGGGACATGCAGGTCGATCACCGTGGCCCCGCCGGGTCGAGTCGACAACTCCCACGCGGCATAGGCATCCAGGACCGTGTTGTAGTCGAACCCCTTCGCCGCCACGCCGCCCTGGCAGTCAACATCAAAGGCGGGCGGCGTGATGACAATCACCTCAGCCCCCGCCGCCTGGCACTTCTCGACGAGCTTGGTGACCCCGTCCTGAAACGCCTTCAGCCGGTCGTCGCTGAGCTGTAGGTAGATCCCGTCGTTCATCCCGTAACAGGCGATGACCAGTTGCGGTTTGACATCCGCCAGAGCCCGATCCAGCCGGTCATGCACGCACGGCCTCGGCCCCGGATGCCCCTCTTCGCTCAACCCCGAGGTCGTCTCGCTCGCCAGCCCCACGTTGACGATGTCGAAGTCGAGCGCCGGGTTCTGCTTCTGGAGGTAGTACTCGACGTAGCTCAGATACCGCCCGTCCTGCGTCACGCTATCCCCGAGGGTCATGACACGTTTGCCCGCGAGAGCCTTCGCGCCGGAGAAAGACTTCGGCTCCCCGGCAGCGAGCGTGGCCACTGAGGACAGACACAACACGAGAGACAGCACGAGTCGATTCATGGCAATCCAGACCTGCGAGGGGGAGTGAGCCGTACGATGTCACTCCCTGTAACTTAAGCGTCTCAACATCAGGCTTCAACCCGGCGCGACAGCCTTCCCGCACGGGGAACCCTTGTTCCATGGCCGAGTACCACTCGCGAAGGTATCGACTTGCCAGTGTTGGGGGACCAGCCACATCGAGAGAGACGGTTCACACTCGAAAACACTGGCGGTCCAAAGCGACCACCAGTGGACCCACCACCCCGCTCACGAGCAAAGCCGCCAACCCGACAGCGCCAACCCGCCGAAGGGTGCAAACATTCTGGGGGTGAGTCGTACGCGCGGGGTGGTCCAGACATCGCTTTGGATGTCTGGGTGACGAAGGAACAAGAGGGATTGAAAGCTGAGTGTGTCCACAGTAGCCTCTTGTTGTTCCACAGCCCAGACGCTCAAAGCAGCGTCAGGGCCACCCCGCGAGACTGAGAAGGTACATGATCATCGAACTGGTTCAAGGATCGGCTTTG
>JANOKO010000645.1:0-1785 GCA_031419335.1 Planctomycetota bacterium | reverse complement strand
CTCGCGATCCCATTCGCCTACGTTCTGGCGAAACGTGGCTGCTTCAGAATCTCTCACTTCTGACCGAAGTGATGTCTATCACATTTGGCTCAGCGCGAGGGCTGTGTGAATGACCCCGCTGGACAGGGTGCCCGGCCAGATTTTATGGCAAGAGGCAATCTCAGGCGGGCTTGAGGTTCCAGAATGACTGGCACTGGCAATAGTGATTTCGGTCCGTACGGCACACCACCACTTTCCGGGGACGTGGCGAGCTGATCGGTGGATTGCCAGTGACATGCCCCCTGAAGCAGCGCTTGGGCCGTTTGCCGATCTCGTTGTCAACGGCAGCCGACTCCAGACCCGACGAGATCTCACTGTCAACCTGAGTTCTGGATAAGCACTCAGTCTTTCACCACGACACACACGAAATACACGAAAAAGCAGGAGGACTCTGGCCGGTTCATCGTGACTTGCCTCGGACCAACTGATGGTCACAGCCGAACACTCAGAGGGGGCTTGCCAAGAGATCCTTCACTTTTCGTGTATTTCGTGTATTTCGTGGTTCCACTCGGATAGGATTGGACGCCGTCCCTAAACCGAACTCAGGTTGTATGGATTCACCGCAGAGGACGCGGAGGTTCGCAGAGGGTTTGATCCGCAGCCGGTTCCACACCCACACCCCGCTTCTCCCCGCAGTCCTCAGCGAACCTTTGCGCCCTCTGCGGTGCCACATGGCGAGAGCTGCGGGGTTTGCGGTCCAATCGCGATAGAAATTGGCCAGAGACATTCTGCACTGATGCGAGACGTGCCGTACTCACCGAATCAGTGAGCCCCCCTGTCCCGCTACGCCTCACAGTGGACGTTGTGGATCAGATCAGAGCCGATCAACGATCAAGAGTGCTGTCCCGCGACAGTGAGCCACCCACCGGGGCATCCTGAACGAAACTGCTTAAGTTTTTGAGTTGCCTGTTTTTCTGGTGCAAACACCGTCAGCGATGGGGATGCCTGGAAGCGTTGCCTCACTGTGTGAACATGAATACACTCCGGCACATCGCAGTTTTGGCGAACATCCGTCCGCCACTTCTTCTTGCGTTCCGGTCAGAAAGCGCCTCTTGTCAGGGATCGCATGGGCGTTCTGTGTTTTCGCATCGAGCCACCCAGCCTGATTCCATCGGGATCAGCTCTCAGTGCGTATATTACTGGGGCCGACGGGCGGGTGCATGTCACGCGATCTGAAGTTCGCGATGGTGTGCTGAACCTCTTTCGACAGAGTTCCGACAGTGCGACCTCACACATTGCGGTCCATCTCCCGGAGCGCGGGCAGACCGTGTTGTCGACGACTTCGCTACCAGAACGGGAATCCCCTTACCATTTGGGAGTCGAGTTACTGCGCGGGGCCTTGGGCGAAGTCCGTGACCAGGCCTCCGCCTGGGAACTGGCTCGGATGAGCATCCCCGAGAGATACAGCACCGTCCAGAAACAGGCATTCCACGCTTTGGCAGCTGCCTGTGGCTCACAAGACGAGCCTGCGACCAGCAATCCCATCCTGCTGGCGGGGCTCAAGCAAACACTTGCAGCAGCCGACATCCTGATGGAGAGTTATGTCCTCCAACGGACCTCCAGCAGCCGGTCGAACGTTTCCGGAGCTGCCTCCCTGCTGGGATGCACACTGGACGCCACGGCGCTGAATGCTCGCAGTCATTTTGTGGGAACATTCAGTTCTGCACGTGTCCCCGTGGAGTGGCGTTGGATTGAACCCGAAGAGGGGGACTACCAATGGGATTTGCTCGACAACTTGATTGAACG
>JANOKO010000644.1:0-3304 GCA_031419335.1 Planctomycetota bacterium | reverse complement strand
TCGCGATCCCGGCCTCGACCGCTTGCGAAGGATGCGTGAACCGGACCTCCTTCCCCTTCAGAAAGATCGTCCCCTGCGGCGGCACCGCGGAGGCTCCGAACAGGCACTCTAACAACTCCGTCCGACCGGCCCCCATCAGTCCCGCAATGCCGAGTACCTCGCCGCGCTTCAGTTCGAGCGAGATATTCTCCAGACGCCACTTCCGGGCATGTCCGTAACGCGGCAGCGACAGCGACCGCACCTCCAACACCGTCTCGCCCGGTGTCCTGCCCTCCGACAGATCGGTGTTCTCGATCTCCCGCCCGACCATCAGATGCGTGATCTCGCGAGGCGAGGTCGCGGTGCGGTCGAGCGTCTTCACGACCTGACCATCTCGCATGACCGTGATCCGGTCCGAGAGCCGGAACACCTCTTCCATCTTGTGCGAGATGTACAGAATCGTGACCCCGCCCGCTCGCAGCTTCTGGATCACTCGGAAGAGCCGCTCGACCTCGGTCTCGGTGAGGGCACTGGTCGGCTCATCCATGATGAGAATCTCCGCCTTTCGCGACAGAGCCTTGGCAATCTCGACCAATTGCTGATCGCCGACGCGGAGTTCGCGGACCAATTGGCTCGGGGAGATGTGCGAGTCGAGCTGTTGAAACAGTCCCGCCGCCTCGACCTCCATTTGTCGATCGTTGAGCAGCCCCCACCCGCTGGTCAGTTCGCGACCGAGGAAGATATTGGCTGCGACTGTCAGCTCTTCGACCAGATTCAACTCCTGGTGAATAATGCTGACGCCGCGTTCTTCTGCGTCGCGCGTGCCGCTGAAGTTCACCACCGACCCATTGAGGAGGATCTGCCCCTCGTAGTCGGCATAGACCCCCGAGAGGATCTTCATCAGCGTACTCTTCCCCGCCCCGTTCTCGCCACAAATCGAATGGAACTCACCACGCCGCACATCAAACGACACATCCTTGAGCGCCACCACGCCGGGGAACCGCTTGGTGATCTGCCGGATTTCGATTAGGGGGGAGGAGGTCATGGACTGGGCATCATGAGCGAGATCGTCGGAGTCAGTCGTAGTTTCGCTCCGACGTTCTGTTCCGACACGGGGTCGAAAGACAGTCTATTGCAGAGGGCACTCTGACGCATCCGTCTCGGGCGACCTGCTGCGAGTTTCGTGCAGGATAGTTCTCATCAAGCGGGAAGAAAGACCAATCGAAATTCGAGTCACCAGAACTCGCTCCGATGAACGGATCGAATCGCTCAGGGAACGCCGGGCGTTACTCGCACTTCCTCGGGACAGGGAAGAGCACCATCCGGCTCAGGCCGGACGCTGACCCAGACCCCGCAGTCGACCGTTGCTGTCGCCGAGCGACTCCACCTTGGCCCCGACGATGTCGAGCATCGACAGGTACAGGTTCGTCAGCGGGGTGCCGTTCTCAAACTTAATATGTCGTCCGGTATCGATTGCTCCCCCGGCCCGACCGGCCATCACGATCGGTAGGTCGTCGTGATTGTGGCGGTTGCCGTCGCCGATGCCGCTGCCGTAGAGAATCATCGAGTTGTCCAGCAGCGTCCCTTCCCCTTCACGGGTCTCCTTCATCTTGTTCACGATGTAAGCGAACTGCTCGACATGGTGGCGGTTGATCTTGCGGATTTTTTCGAGCTTCTCATCCTTACTCTCGTGGTGCGAGAGTTCGTGGTGCCCTTCCGAGACGCCGATCTCGGGATAACTGCGGTTGCTGCCTTCGTTGGCGAAGACGAACGTCGAGACTCGGGTCGTGTCGGTCTGGAAGGCCAGGACCATCAGATCGCCCAGCAGCCGGATATGCTCAGCATTGTCTTTGGGAATGCCAGCGGGCTTCTGCGACTGGATGGCTGGCATGTCGCCCATCCGCTGAGACTTGGCGATTCGCTGCTCCAGTTCGCGGACAGCGGTCATGTATTCGTCGAGTTTGCGACGGTCCGAACCGCTGACCTTCTCACTGAGTCGCTTCGCATCGTCGGTCACGAAATCGAGGACGCTTTGGCTGTAATTCTCGCGACGACCGCGCGCCGCCTCGCTTTCGCCCGCCCGGCCATTCGAGAACAACCGCTCGAAGATCAGCTTCGGATCGACTTCCTTCGGCACCGGCTGAGACTCCGACTTCCAAGCGATGTTCGACGAATACGCGCAGCTATATCCCGAGTCACAGTTGCCGACCATCGCCGCCGGGTCACAGCCGATTTCCAGGGACGGGAACCGCGTGAACTTGGCCAGCTCTTCTGCGGCCAGTTGGTCGACCGAGACCCCGGCCCGGATGTCGGCTCCATCGGTCTTGCGAGCCTGCGTCCCGGTCAGGAAGGTCGCCAAGGCCCGCGCGTGGTCGCCGCCGCCATCGCCGTTGGCTGCAGCCTTTTGCTGGGTCAGGCCGCTGAGGACATTAAGTTCGCTCTTGATCCCTTGCAACGGTTCGAGCGTCCACGGCAACTCGTACGCGGTCCCCTCGGCAGCGGGCGTCCAGGTCTGCATGTGAATCCCGTTCGGGACGTACATGAACGCCATGCAAACCGGAGCTGCTGCGGTCGCCTCAGCTGCAAAGAGTCGTCCAGTGCCCATCGATTCGAGCAGCGGGAGAGCGAGCGAAACACCGAGCCCCTGGAGCAGCGTGCGTCGGGAGAGTGGTCGCATCGGTGGGCCTCGTGGAGGAGGGGGAGAGTCGGAAGACTCCCCGCTGGGGCAGGCGGGTCTGTGAATCGGTACGGTCGGGCGACCGATCAATCCACACCTATATCATAGGCAATCGTCTACCGGCAAGCGAGACCCTCAGCCCGAACCGGAGATTCTCGGGTTCGAACGAGAGGAGTCTGCCGATTGCGCGGGCAGTCTCAGAAGTAGGATGGGCCCATAGGCCCGTCCTGCCTCTCACATCGAGACGCTCGCCCTGAAGCGGAAAGCAGGGCCTATGGGCTTTGCCTACGACCTTGTCCGAGTGACATCCGCACCTCAACCGCGTATCCTCGACAAACTGACCGAAGTCTCGTTCATCCCTCACGAGGAGATTCCCATGAAACACCTTTCATTCATTGCGTTGGCTGGCCTGGGCCTCATGGCCTCCGGTCTGGCTCACGCTGCCGATCCGGTGTCGCACCGGTTTCTGGCGGCGGACAAGGGGCATGTGTGCCTGATCGGAGCGGATGGCAAGGTCGAGTGGGAGACCAAGATTAATGTCGATGCCCACGACTTGAGCCTGCTCCCCAACGGCAACATTCTGTTCCCGATGACCAGCACCGAGATCGTAGGCCGCGTCCGCGGGAATCGTGTCGTCGGCGATCACCA
>JANOKO010000643.1:0-2560 GCA_031419335.1 Planctomycetota bacterium | reverse complement strand
TTCGATCTTGGCCTTCCCCTCAATACGGAACTTCTGCCACCCCTCTGCCGCATCGGTCTTCGTGCGGAACGTCAACAGTCCCAGCGGCACTCCGTCCGGGATCGTCGTCCCGCTGCACTCGACTCCCGCAGGCAGGTCGAGAGCAGCTACATCAATCGCTCCGACAAACCCATCACGGCGGAACGCAATCACGTGCATCGCAAAGGTGTCCCCCTTACGCATCGCCATCGACCATGCAGCCCCAGCGGTCGGCGAGGCGGGCAGCGCCACCAGCCGGAAGTCGG
This sequence comes from Planctomycetota bacterium, assembly GCA_031419335.1. GTDB lineage: Bacteria > Planctomycetota > Planctomycetia > Planctomycetales > Planctomycetaceae > TH-plancto1. Next base: position 2,276 of record JANOKO010000643.1, on the reverse strand, counting down.
GCGTCTCCTGACGGATGCTCAGTCGATAGACGTTGGCCGCTGACCCGCGCGACTCACCGAAGCGGTCGCGCAGCGTGATGCGGTACTTGCCATCGGCGGGGACTTCCAGCCGCTGCACCGGGTCGTCGCTGCGCACATCATATTGATTCGGCAGAGGGTTGGTCGGTTCATCGTCGGGAGCTGCGATGCGTTGGAGTTTCTCGACTCCTTGGGGATCGACTTCGACGCGGTCGATGGTGAAGTAAGGGTCGATCGTTTGGCCGAGCCGCTGGCCATAGGCTTCGATGTACAAGACATCTTTCGCCTTGGCTTCGACGGTGAAGGTATCGATGTCCCGCACCTCGGCGAACTGGCCGACGACCTCGCTGGGAACTGTAACGACTTGGGCTTGGGGGGAGGCGTTGTTCGGCTCGGTCTCAACGACGACGGGGGCCTGAGCAATCCCGATCGTCACTGAGTTACTGGCTCCCGCCGGACTGGGCAACCGGTAGCTAAACGCATCGATCGCCGCCATCAGTGAAGTGGTGCGGTCCTCCAGTTGGAGTGAGGCCGCATCGCCGGGAATCGCGATGTCGACATCGAGCTTCTCCAACTGCGACTTGAACCCCGGCAGGTCGACTCTCTGACCACCGGGCATGTTGTAGCCATAGAGCGAGAACTTGGTGGTCTGCCCCGCGAGGCCCGATGGCGGGAAGACGAAGGCCACGTACGGAGCCTGATGCACATCCAGCCGATAGAAGTATTCCGCCCCGAACCGGAACGCCCCGTCGGTCAGCTTGAGTAAGTAATCCCCATTCGCCGGAGGATCAAACACCATGACCGGGTCCAAGTTCCCATCCCCGCGCAATGCCGCCAACCGCCGCTTGCCGAGCCCATCGTGAATCTCAAGGACCGGTTTGAGCTTCGAGTCGATGCGGTCCGCTGCGATCTCAATCACCAGCCGCTGTCCCGCTGTTCCGGTGAACTTGAACATGTCGACATCCGCCCCGCCGTCCATGCGTCCCTGGATCGCGGTGCCGATGGTGAGCGGCATCGCCTTGTCGAGAACGTTGTTCGGCTCGACCTCATTAGCCTGTGGTCGCGACCCGACATAGAACCGCCGCGCGTTGCTCACTCCCCACAGCCCCTTGCACCGCACCTCATGAGGACCGACCGGGACATCGGCGGCGGCTGTGACCAAAAAGACCTTATCGACCGGTTGCTGCTGGTCGTTGGTCTTCTGGACGGCCGTCAGTCCGGGATGGTTGAACAGGAGCGAGGAGATCTCTTCGAGATCGTCCCCACCGGTGATCGTGATCTCGACAACCTGTCCCGCCTGCACCCCGGTGGGTTGCAAGGAGTAGAGCCGGGGTTGTGGGAGTTGGGCGAACGTGACTGCGGGGAGCAGAATCGCCGCCAAGCAGAGAATGCGGTGGGTCATGATGGGGTGGGCGGAAGTAGGATGGGCAATCCTGCCCGTCCCCGTATGGGAACAGACGCGGAGGAAGCGAACAGCGATTCCATCACCCCGATGGGCGGGGGCCATCCGGATCATCATCCATGAAGTCCCACCCGGCGGCCTTCCACTCGGGATGCACCCAGCGGAATTCATAAGGGAGTGTAAGACCACACTTCACGGGATTGCGACCGATGTACTGGATCACTCGATGGAGATGTTCTTCGTCACGAATAATTCGATCATAGGCTTCTTGCTCCCAGAGGGTGCCCGACCGCAATGTGCGTTGATTGATCTCTCGTGCAGAGATCCCCTTGATCTTCTGGAAGATGTCTTCCAGTTCGAACCCAGGCCGGGGACAAATCACGACATGACAGTGATTCGACATGATGACGCCGCACCCCAGGAAGTGTTCCTGGCCATGCCCATGCTGGAGACACTTCCTGACAATTGATGCGTTAAGAGAGTCTTTCAACTCACATCGCCTGTGACCTTCATCGAGTGAACCCTCGAATCGGCGAGCGACATCACGCTCGTACCGCTCGCGGAGATCCACGCTACCAGGGTGATCTCCCAGTCTGGCGAGTTCTCGTCGAATGCGTCTCAACTCCAACAGGACCGATTGAGGTAATGCGTCCGCCAACCGGAAGGTCACGAAGTAAGTCGCTCCCGGTTGACGCCAATGAGGCAGATGGCGTTCGTAGTAGCGGAACTCGCCATGCGGATCGAACCCACGAAAGCCGGGAGGTGCGGGACGGTTGAACATCCAGGGGGCCTGCCTTTCGAATGGGTGATCGTGTCGTTCGGGAGTCGATTAGCGTGCGGGGACGGGCTGGATTGC
>JANOKO010000642.1:0-4298 GCA_031419335.1 Planctomycetota bacterium | reverse complement strand
AGAAGAATGACAGGCTGGAAGCCTATCCCACGGGTCAGACAAGTCTGACGGATTGCGTTAGTGCGTCAGGCGGAAGAGTAAGGCGAGGATCGACCGCAGACGGTCAAGGGCGGGGCCAGCAGTCGGACGAGGTGGCATGTGTGCGGTGCCGTATTCGAGGTAGACCACTTGCGGGGCCTGGTTGGTGGCGGTTTGCTGCGAGAGGTGATTGGAAGGGCTGCTGGGGGGAGAGGCTGCGATGCGTGCGAGTTCGGCTTGCCACGTGCCCCGGGTCTGGCCGGTCTCGACGGGCACTCTCTCGATGATTTCAGTGAGTGCGGATTCGGTCGCGGATTGCACCATCTGTTCGCGAGCAGAGGCGATCGACTGGTGCAGGCGATCGCGAATGCCACTCACGGCGTCGGTGGGAACCTGGATTGAGATTTGGAGAGGCATACGGTGAGGTCTGGAGGGCGATGATTCAGCCAGTAAGCAGTACGGCGCTAGCCGCCGGTTCTTGTCACCGTTGTTCGTCGGGGAGAAGCCGGTTGTGTGGGACAACGGTCAGGGGAACCGGCGGCTAGCGGACCGTCAAAGCTTGATGTTGGGGTACGCCTCCTTCGGGAGGGCGAGGCTCCTGCCGAGCCGCTACTGCGAGTTGACGTGTCCCCTGGCTCGCGGCTCAGCAGGAGCTTCGCCCTCCCTTGCGGGTGGACCATTGCCCCCTCACCCCGGCCCTCTCCCCCACAGAGGAGTCCTCTCCGAAGGCAGGATCAACTGTGGGGGAGAGGGAGCAGAGAGCGGGGTCACGGGTGGTGAACTGGCTCGTATTAGGCGGCAGTTCGTGGCGGTGTGGCGTGTGTCTCTAACAGCACCCAGCCTCCGGCACCGGAGTCCTCGGCGGCGATGATGCGGTGGGAGAGGCTGTCGAAGAGCAACTCGCAGTCGAGCCACTGGAGTGACTCGGGGAGAGCGCCAGCTTGGATCAGAAAGTGGCGGGACTCCCCCTGGACAGCGGCGATCATGTCGGTCTGGGAGAGGCGGACCGTTTGCGGAATGATGATCACGGGATGCTCGATCGAGGGGCAGGGGTCGAGGCCGTCCGCAGCCTTTCTGAGCAGGGCGGAGCGGCCCCAGTCGTGGAGGATGAGATCGTACGGAGCAAGGTCGATGGGCATTGGAGATGTCTCACGGAGTGCCCCTGAATCGGTCGGGCGATGGACTACAGACACGGACGGGCCCATGGGCCCGTCCCACGGGTCTCACAAATGATTCACGGCGGCGGAGACCATCACGCCCATCACGAATGACACGATGGCGAGTACTGGCGACAGGTTGTGCTTCCATTGCTCTACCGTTCGCAGCCGCTGCTCGTGGTCGCTCAAGTCCTCATGCAGGGCGAGTAGCGAGACGCGCAGGTTCTCCAGTTGGACGCTGATCTTGCGGAGGGAATCCACGAGGCGGTCGATGCGTTCGTCGTCGGACATGGGAGGGGCGATGAAGGAGGAAGGAGGAAGGGGCCATATACGGGAAGCTCAGTCCTCTTGGCAATCCGTCAGTCCCTGGGTGATGACGCAGGCGGGTTGGGAGCTGAGGAGTTGCTGGTAGTGCTCGCGGGCGGCGAGGAGGGCTTGCAGGTTGGCGGCGCGGTCGGTGGTGGAACCGGCGGGACCACCGACTCCATAGCGGAGGGCTGCAAGCTTGCCGTCACGCAGCAGGTTGGCGATGTCGAGGTCGATCTGACCCAGAATTCCGTAGAGCTGGGCCGGGGTCAGTTCGGTGCCGGTGAGGGTGGAGAGGTCGGGAAGGTCCATGGGGATCGTTTATGGTTGAGGGTTGATCGACAGAGGGTGGGACGTAGAGGGTTGTCGGAGCCAGACTTCCGAAGTCTCGGAAGACTTCGGAAGTCTTTGAGAGAGCTCCGCCCCGAGGTGATTCGAAATGCGAAACTCGAAATCCAAAACTCGCAAGGGGAAGTATCTTGGTGGATGAGCAATGTTGGGTCGCGTCTGGTCGCTCAACCCTCAACCCTCAACGATTCCTCCCTCTCTCTCAGCATCGTGTAGGCGAGGAGGCGGACTTGTTCGGGGTAGGGGATAGAGTGGAAGTCTGACTCGCGGAGATAGAGACGTTCGCAGGTGCGGAGGATCCAGTAGTCGAGCGTGCGGAGGGCGTTCAGGTCGAATTGGGAGGCCCCGCCGACGAGAAATTTGTGGAGGCCCGCTGCGTGTCGCCCTCGATCAGGTTGCTGAGGCGGCAGGTCCAGTTCGAGAGGAGTGCCAGGTCACCAGCGGTCAGCCCTGCGACTTCCATCTCCTCAAAGAGTGAGTCGGCGTAGCGGGTCCACGCTTCGGGGTCTGAACTCGCGGGGGGCTGGGTCTCGAACGAGACGTGCGTGTCGGAGCGGAGAGACTCGACGATGGCCAGGACGGCCACGCGCTGGTGATAGAGGTCGAGCTGGTTGAGGTAGTCGGTGTCGCGGTCATCGCTGGTCATGACCGCGAGGCCCGACTCATCTCGCAGCGGTTTCCCGGCAGAGTCGCGGGCGACCTTGCGCGGGGGCTGCGGTGGGATCACTCCCCGGCCTCGCAGCCGTCGATGAAAGCCGAGGGAGAGCGGCTGCATCGAGAGCGTGATCGGCTCGCCGCCAGAACGGGGGAGCTGGATGACGCGGGCTGGTGAGGGGGTGAGGCCGGGGAGTAGCATGGGGGGGAGACGAGAGTGGAGGGACGAGAGAGGAGAGCCAGAGGGGGAGGCGAGAGGGGAGTTGAGAGTGGAGATCAGGGCCAGGGGGGGACTCTGGCTCTGATCTCTCGTCTCTCATCTCTTGTCCTTCTTCAGCCACCAGCGACCTTGGTGACGAAGACGGTGTCGACGGCGCTGATGCCGCCGAAGTAGCGGGCTTTGACTCGCAGCACCACATCGCGTTCAAAGGCTGCTTCGCTGTCGGCCTGTTGCAGGAAGGTTTGGACCGGCCAGATTTCGGACCAGATAAACTGGCGGCGGAAGTCTCCGATGTACCAATCGCGGGAGGCGGCTGCGCCCTGCTCATCAATGAACGGCGAGGCGAGGACTTCGGCGATGCCGCTGATGGGGTTGGCGAAGCGGGTCTGGCCGTCATCAGTCGCGACGGTGATTTCGGTCGAGTTGATCACGCTGCGAGCTGTGCCGCGGAGGGCTTCCGGGACAAGGACTTGGCGAACTGGAGCCACGATGGGGCGGGGCGAGCCATCGATGCGGTCGTCCTTCACCTGGGTGGCGCGGAAGTGGAGTACCTCTTCCACGTCGGTCCAGTCGTGCAGCGGGATGGCGGCGTTGAAGGCGGTCGAGGTCGTGTTGCCGGGGCCGACGTAGTTGCGGTTGCTGCCGTTCGCGTTGTAGAGCGACTGGCCCGTGCCCGCTGGCCGGTAGACGTACGTGCCGGAGGAAGCATCGGCGTCGGTGACAGCGCGGACGATCGTCCGTTCGCGTTCCTGCCGCAGGTAGTAACCCAGAGCCATCGCCCGGCGGTGGATCTCGCCGGTCTGATCGAAGGCGATCAGCTCTTCGGTGATACTGAGGATGCGGCCTTGCTTGGACTCGGCGGTGGTGACGAACTTCTCGGCGAATGTCGACTCGTCGTAGGGCTGTCCTTCGTTGACATCGGTCGGGCCACCGAGGGCCTTGAAGCCCGCGATGCGGGCGTTGCGGACCTTGCTGGGAAGGACCGTGACCAGCTTATCGCCGATGAAGCCGGTCTGGTCTTCGTAGCCTTCGAGTACCTTGCGGCTGATGAGTTCGCCAGTGACCACTTGAAAGAGTGTGGTGCCGACAGAGGAGTTGGTTTCGCTCAGCAGGTGGCTGGTGGCGTCGACTGAGGAGAGGCGGGCATCGAAGGAGAGCCGCGACTCGCGGAGCCCCTTGAGCTTGGGAAGAACGCCGCAGGCTGCGGCCAGTTCGTAGTAGGAGAAGTCATCGGGGGTGAGCTGCTTTTCGTTGAGCAGATCGACGACCTTGCGGTAGAAGCCGGCGTGGCCGTGGGACTGAATGAGATCGCGGAGTGGGGTTTGCATGGGGAGCCTTGGGGAGGGGTGATGGTTTAGGGTTGATGGTTGATCGACAGCGGGGGAGACGGGGAGCGGGCTAGATGATGATGGCACCTCGCTGACCACGGATGACTGACGACTGAGGACTGTCCGTCTGGCTGACTGATGAAGGCTGAGGGCTGAGGGCTGACAGCTAATTGCGGTAGCGGATGGCGGCGAGGATGTCAGCGGTCGGACGGGCAGTGTTGGAGGTGGTTGTGGTTCTTTCCCAGCTGAGGGGGGTGCGCCCGCGGT
>JANOKO010000641.1:0-1211 GCA_031419335.1 Planctomycetota bacterium | reverse complement strand
CATGCGTCCGCTGAAGGTCAACCAAAGAGACTGTCGAAAACCTGACCGACTGACTACTGAAAACTTCCATCAAAAAACAACAGCCCAGCCCCTGTGCACAGGGGCTGGGCCTTCGAAGCAGAACTCATGAGAACTCGTGTTCCCATGTTGAGGGGCCGTCGCTGACGGTCCGCCGACAATCAGTCAGACGGTGCCACCTCGTTGGGTAATCGAATCAGACACTGGACCTCCTCCTTTCTCGCTTGACATCCCGAACCGCACCGGCTGACCGGTCTACGGGCTTCGGGTCGATAGTCCCGTCGTGTTGCGTAAGACACGACACGTGGAGGAATCATTTGGTATGGAGCGATTTCAGGCAAGGCCAGTTTCGACTTTTGCGTGAGTATTTTTGAAGAACTCAGGGTGAATTTATCATCTGTGCTGGCCCTTGCATTTCGCTTGCGATCCTCAAAAATCCATCCCCCGACTGGACAGCGTGTTCACTGACGAGCCGAGGACGAGGAGCAGGTCTGCATGGTTGTCCGTAATTCCGCCCAAAAGCCCGGTGACGAACCGGCGGATCAGATTCAATTCGTTTCGATCAGCGACGAGACGCGGCGGCGGTATCTCAACTATGCCATGTCGGTCATCATGTCGCGGGCCTTGCCGGATGTGCGAGATGGCCTGAAACCAGTGCAGCGCCGCATTCTGTATGCGATGTATGAGGACTTGGGGCTGACTCCGGATGCCAAGTACACCAAGTGCGCCAAGATCACCGGCCAGACGACCGGTAATTACCACCCGCACGGGACCGTCTCGGTCTATGACGCCCTCGTGCGCATGGCCCAGTCGTTCTCGCTGCGTGAACCGCTGGTCAACGGGCAGGGGAACTTCGGTTCCATCATCGGCCTGCCTCCCGCAGCTGAGCGGTACACCGAAGCCAAGCTGACCAAAGTCGCCGATCAGTTGATGAACGAGCTGCGGTACAAGACGGTCGACATGCGGGCCACGTACGACGCGACACGGGAGGAGCCGGTGGTGCTGCCCGCGCGGTTCCCGAATATCCTGGTGAACGGGGCGTCGGGGATCGCGGTCGGCATGGCGACGAATATGCCGCCGCATAACCTCTCCGAGACGATCAAGGCGGCTGTCTATCTGATCGACGAACCGGAGGCGAGTACGGCCCAGGTGATGATGAAGCTGCGCGGGCCGGACTTCCCGCTGGGGGGCCG
>JANOKO010000640.1:0-1153 GCA_031419335.1 Planctomycetota bacterium | reverse complement strand
GCGGCCAGCGCGTCGCGGCTCAGCTCGTTGAAGCTGGTCACGCTCCACACATCGCTGCCCAGGCCGTACTTGTCCTTGAGAATCTTCTGCGCCCGCAGCACACTGGGGAGCGCGGTGCCGGAACCGAACAGCTGGGGCCGGATCTTCTGCTCTAATGCCGAATCCACGCGGGACAGCCGGTAAATCCCCTTGAGGATGCCGCTCTCAACGCCGTCCGGCATCGCGGGCATCTGGTACGTCTCGTTGTAGATCGAGAGGTAGTAGAAGATGCTTTCGTTGTCGACGTACATCCGCCGCAGGCCGTCCTGAATAATGACAGCGAGTTCGTAAGCATAGGTCGGGTCGTAGGCGATCAGGTTTGGGACCGTGCTGGCCATCAACTGGCTGTGACCGTCCTCGTGCTGCAGCCCTTCCCCATTGAGGGTCGTGCGTCCGCTGGTGGCCCCCATTAGGAACCCCTTGCAGCGGGAGTCAGCAGCCAGCCAAATCAGGTCGCCGACTCGCTGGAACCCGAACATTGAGTAGTAGGTGTAGAACGGGATCATCTGCACGCCGAGATTGGCGTACGCGGTTCCGGCGGCGACGAATGAGCCCATCGCTCCGGCCTCGTTGATCCCCTCTTCGAGGATCTGGCCATCGATCGATTCGCGGTAGTAGCTGTGGTTTGGTGACCCGTCGGGAGCAAGTTTGTCAACTGGTTCGTAGAGTTGGCCCTTGCTGGAGTAGATGCCAACCGCGTTGAACATCCCTTCGAAGCCGAAGGTGCGGGCCTCATCGGGAATGATTGGGACGATGCGATTTCCGATCGCCTTGTCCCGCATCAGGCTCTGCATGATGCCTCCGAATGCCTGCGTTGTGGAGGTCGCTCGCCCCTCTGACCCCTTGATAGTTCGTGAAAATACCTTGTCGTCCAGTGCAGGAATGTTCAGCTTCTCTTCGGTTGGCTTGCGCGAGGGAACGTGCCCCCCCAACTGATCGCGTCGAGCCTTGAGGTACGCCAGTTCTGGGCTATCGTCAGCGGGCCGGTAGTAGGGAATCTCATCGATCTCCTCATCCGAGACCGGAATGCTGAACCGGTCGCGCACATGCCGGACCGAGTTCATCTCCAGTTCCTTCGCATTATGGGCCTTCATTTTGCCCTCGGCTTCAGAAC
>JANOKO010000639.1:0-1088 GCA_031419335.1 Planctomycetota bacterium | reverse complement strand
CGTCGTCGAGGTTCGCCCCGATGACGACCACCGCGATCAGCAGACCCAGCGTGTCGACCAGTAAATGTCGCTTGCGGCCCAGGATTTTCTTGGTCCCGTCGTAGCCTCGGTCGGGTCCGCCCCTCTCAGTCGTCGTCACCGATTACGTGTCGATACAAGCTGCGCTGGGCGTCGGTTCGCGACCGGCTTGCAGGCGGACGTGCCCTCGAATCGTGGCCAGCATCGCGCCCAGCGTGCCGTCATTACGCCACTGACTGAAGCACTCATCGACCGTACTCTGGGGCAGCAACTCATGCGGCAATATGTCCCACTGACAACCGGTCCGTTGCTGATCAAAGATCGCGCTGATGACCTCTCGTAAATCGACTTCGCGCGGCCGCCCACCCGGCTTCGCTGCCGGGAGCAACGGCTCCACGATCGCCCACTGCCCGTCCGAAAACTCCGCCCCATACGCCTTCCGAGGCCCGCCGATTCCATCCGCCATGATGCCGCACTCCTTGCTTCGTGACGGCTCCACTAAAGAGGTCTTAATAGGTGATGTCAGCGCGGAGTTTCGGATCGCCGCTCAAATCGCCGCATGACATTCCCCATCCTTGAGGTCCGATTCCCAGGCGGTGGCCTACCCGGTGGGGCCGTTTTCGGAAAGATGATTGTCAACACGGCCTAGGTTCTGTTTGAAAACTGCCAGTCCGGCGCATCCTCCGCACGAATCCGAGGGATTCGTGCGGAGGCGAGCCCCAAGACAGGAGTTTTCAAACAGAGCCTAGAACTGGCAATAATATGACATCGAGCTCTTGGGAATTCTCGAAACGATGAATTGTACCTCGGTCCGAAGCACCGCTTCGCCCACCAACCGAATATCTCCCGCCAATGAATAGACCTCCGAAGGAGTGTGGTCGCTATTCTACGCAGAAACCCGGCCCCTTTGGGGCAGTGGGGCGTGACTCGTTGTCGAATGGCGACCACACTCCCTCAGAGGTCTGGCTGACCGCTACTCAGCCCCTTCTTTCGCTCGCTCGGCCCGCATGCGCTCCGGCTCGACACCGTCGCGACGCGCGACCTCGGACCGGCTGAGGATGCCCAGTTCC
>JANOKO010000638.1:0-6282 GCA_031419335.1 Planctomycetota bacterium | reverse complement strand
GGAGGGCGAGGCTCCTGCCGAGCCGCGCTGGCGAGTCGACGTGTCCCCTGGCTCACGGCTCAGCAGGAGCTTCGCCCTCCCGGACAGGATCCCATCACCCCAATTCCAAGACTTGACGAGGCACTAGGTACGGGATCGCCGGTGCGACATCCGCTGAAGCCTCAGAGACCATCCGGTTGACGCAGGACGCACGCCGGTTCTCCCTACAATCTGCATAACCGGCAGGCACTCTCTCACACTCACTTTCCCGCCTCGGATCCCAGTGAATCCATATTCCCGGATGCGCGGGCACAATCGATAACGGATGCTGAGTCAGAAGTTGTCCGGCAATATCCGCCGATCCCGTGGCAAGTCTTTCGAGTCCGTGGTCGATGCTATTGCCGTCAGCCGCTCATGGCGCACGGGAGTGAGTCCGCGCGTTCTAGGCACAAGGATCGTTTTTCGTTCACCCTTGTGATGACGACGCAACATGGTTCGCACGATCCCTCGGGCGCTCTTCTGGCTGGCCTTTGCTTTGGCCACAACGTGGCTCTCTCTGGTTGCCGCCCCGCGCAACGTTTCAGGGCAGGAGCTCCCTGTCAGGTCAAGAGCGTACTTCTCGCCTCAGTCCTTCACCGGGGAGGTGACTTCCGAGGATCCCGCTCCTCCCGAATTCGTCCAGCCACCAGTACCGCTGGTGCAGTCTGCCCCGACAGCGGTTCTGGGCACTGCGAGTTCTCCGAACTACTGGATCGTCAGCTCTCGCTGCGACGTTCAGCATCGTCGGCAGATCCACCTCGACGATGGCGAACTCGATGTCTATCAGCGCACACCTGATGGCCAGTTGTTTCAGTCAAACATCTCCTCACTGCAATCCCAGATCATCCCCGGCGTCCCAGTACTCATGTGTATTCATGGGTATTTTGTGACCTGGGAGGACGAATGCATCGAGTCTCACGCGGCATACCAGTGGATTCGGAATGCGGGACCGCATCTGCCGTTACAGGTGATCTTTTTCACTTGGCCCAGCGATGGCATGATCACCGGGCTGATCCCTTTCGATGTCGCCATTCGCAGCAAACAGGCCGAATTCAATAGCTTCTACACAGCTCGTGTCGTCAACTGTATCCCCCAGAGTTGCCCCGTGTCGTTTATGGGGCACAGTCTGGGATGTCGCACGATCCTGTCCACGTTGCATTTGGCTGGGGGCGGTGAAGTGCAGGGGATGACTTACCCCGGTGCGATTTCGAATCATCGCTACCGAGCTGTTTTTGCTGCAGCTGCGGTCGATCACCACTGGATGAATCCGAACGATCGTTATGGCTGTGCATTGCCCCGGACCGAGTGCATTGTCAACCTGCAAAACCGCCAGGATCTGCCACTCGCGTTTTACCCGTTGCACCGCCCGTTTGCGGGTCGTGCCCTCGCGCGGTCTGGACTGACGAGGCGTGATACACGCAAGTTGGGATCCGCCAGTGACAAGTTCGTCACCATTGATGTCACAGAGACTCAAGGGCACAACCACCTCTGGCCGGGCTACTTCCAAGTGCCCGAGATTGCTGCCGCCATTGCCCCCGTGATCTATTACCCTGGAGTCGCTCAATACCTGGAATCTCCAATATCCGGGAGTCCCTCTGCTCCACCCGAGGCACTCCCGGTCGACCCAGAACCCACGCCTCTGACTCCGACTCAGTATCGACCGGAGGATGCCGAAGCCCCGTTGTATAACCCACCTGTCGATGATTTCCAGCGGGGTAATGAACCAGCGGCCTCGGACAACACTGTTCCCGCCCCACCACGTCTGGTGCCGGATCTCCCCTAAGAGGGGGGACGCCACCCCGCCCCACCGATGCGTTTCCCGCGGTCTCCACGCGACAGAAGGTTTTGGGGCTGAAGCGAGACTCGGTGATGCCGGCTTTGTGTCGCGAGATTTTCGCCGATACCATGCGACCACAACACCAGTCGCAGGGGATCAGCATGACCGACATCGTACGTATCGCCGTCAACGGAGCCGCGGGCCGCATGGGACAGCGTGTGGTGGCACTGGCGTCCGCTGACCCGGGACTCCAAGTCGTGGCAGCCATCGATTCCCCGAACAGCCCCTCGCTGGGCAAGGACGCGGGCGAGTTGGCCGGGGTCGGCACCCTTGGCGTGAAGATCGCCTCCCAGTTGTTGGAACCGGTCGATGCGATCATCGACTTCTCAGTTCCGGAAGCCTGTCTCCACATCGCCGAAATGTGCGCCCAGCGCCGCATCCCGCTGGTCGTCGCGACGACTGGGCTGAATGAATCACAGAAGGCCGTCGTCCTGGCCACCTCTCAAGAGACAGCTGTTTGTTACTCGCCGAGCATGAGCCTGGCGGTGAATCTAGCGATGAAGCTGGTGCGGGAGGCGAGCCGAGCCTTGAAGGATCTTTCATCCGGCGTCGATGTCGAAATCGTCGAGCGCCACCACCGCTTCAAGGAAGACGCACCCAGCGGCACCGCCCTGAAGTTCGGCCAGATCGTCGCCGAAGAAATGGGCCAGCCGAACCACGTCCACGGTCGCGAGGGCCAGACCGGCCAGCGCTCCCCAAACGAGATCGGCTACCACGCGATCCGCACCGGCGATAACGTCGGCGAACACACGATCATCTTCGGGATGATGGGTGAAACCCTCGAGGTCTACGTCCGTGGCCATACCCGCGATAGCTACGCCTATGGAGCGCTAGCTGCGGCCAAATTTGTGGCCACGCAGGCGGCGGGTTTGTATTCGATGAATGATGTGCTGGGGCTGTAGGGGAATGAGTCCTGAACCGTCGAGCGGGCTCGACGTGCTGGCCCGATTCGCAATGCCGTGAGGTCGATCCCTCTTCATGATTTCATCGATTCGAGGGAACTATCGGCCACCCATCTTCCCTCCAACTCGTGTCTCGGAGGACTGCGACACCTGTTTCTCGATCTCCCCTGGAACTCAGTTGGCTTGTGGCTCATGAAAACTCTCCTGCTCCTTCTCGCCGCCGTGATCACGGCACCGGCGACACTGTTTGGACAGCAACCCGGAATCCTGCCCCCGTTGGTTTCGACCAGCGGAACCGCCGAAATTCGGGTGGTGCCCGATTTGGCCGATCTGAGATTCGAAATCGAAATCCGGCATACTGATCTCAAAGAGGCCCGGAAGCAGCAGGCCGAACGTGCTGCCAAGGTGCTTGAGGCCCTGCGAGCGGGAGGGGTCGTCGAGAAGGATCTGCAAGCCTCTCAAGTTCAGATTCAGCCCCACTACACCCAACCCGACAGCCGTCAAGAAACAGATACCGTTCAATTCTTTAGCGTCTCACAAGATGTCACCTGCACGTTACATGACGTATCGAAAGTCACGGATGTCACAGCTGCGGTCGTGACGGCGGGGGCGACAGCATCCCATGGAGCCAGCCTGCGAACCTCAGAACTTCGCAAGTATCGCGATGAGGCTCGCGTCAAGGCGATCAAGGCCGCAAAGGAGAAAGCGGTGGCTCTGGCCACGGAACTGGGGTCCAAAGTCGGCAAGCCCTACGCCATCACGGAAGCATCCAGCCACAATTGGAGTTCATCTCAAAACATCCAAAACAGCTTTGGTTCGGGTGAGGGTAACGCGCAACCGGAAGACGACGCCCTGTCCACCTTTGCCCCAGGGACCATCAGCATCAGTGCGACGATCAATGTGTCGTTTGTGCTGGAGTGAACTGAATCGCCTGTTGAAAAACGTGTCCTGGGAGTCTGCTCAGAGATTCACGGACGGGACGCCCGTGACACGTTCTTCCACAGGCTGCTCGGGGGCCTGCTCACTCGGGGAAAGAGACGGAATTTGCAGCGACGATTACGGCTTCTGCGGCAGGCTCGCATGGAACAGTGGCTTCACCGATTCCCGCATCAACACGACGATCGTGAACACGCCCAGGACAGTACCGAACGGCATAAACATGCACTCGATTCCGGCCACGACCAAGCAATAGGTGTAGCGGGTCTGCTTCGCCAGCGATCGGCCAGCCACCACGATACTGGCGGCCAGTGCGAGGCCAAACAGGATTGCTGCTAAAGCGATTCCCACGAAGAACCAGCCAAGCAGTGCCGGTGGAGAATCCCCCGGTTTCCCCGGGAAAGTCTCCGGGGAAAACACAATCATCAGTCCGAACACAAGATGAACGATGGGAAGCAGAGCGAATAGCCCAGCCAGCCCACCGACCACATAGTGGAAGATCGAGAGTAGCTTCAGTTGCTCTTCATCCTGGGACATCGCGTTGCCCTTTCTTGAATCACCAGGGCTGAACCGCCCAGACCACTTTAGCCAAGTGGCGGGAATTCAAGTACCCTATAGGACCGCCTTTCCAGGCCGTCCTCGATCGATTCTTGCAGCGAGACGGCCTGGAAAGACGTAACCGACATAAGTCGAAAAACGGCGAGTTGACCCCTCTGAAACACTGGGTATTTTGAGGCGTTTTCGTCCAAAAGCAGCTCTCTCCGATTCATCGCACTCTTTGGGGGGGATTTCGGATTGTCTGACGGCATCTGGATTGACGGAGGCATGGCTCCGATGTCCCATGTGCCAGTCCTGAAAGAGGCCCCTGCCCGAGAGCCTTGGCCAGGGGCTGACACGCCCTTGGGCGACCGGCCCGTGAAAACTGACCCGCCAGACTTCCGAAGGAGTGCAGTCGCCATTCTACGGCAGATTCCTCGGGATTCGAGCCACTCTTCCACCCCGAAGGGGTCGCAGCCAATAGCCGGTGGTGAGCGCAGCGACACCACCGGTCTCGGACATCCACAGGCTCCCGTATCCCAAAGGGATTCCAGCCGACTCGCGGGAGTCAATGACACGCAGGGCTGCAATCCCTTCGGGATAGGCTGGTTCGGGCGTCCGCGAACCGGTGGTGACGCTGCGCTCACCACCGGCTATGGGCTGCGACCCCTGCGGGGTGGAGGAGTGGCCCGAAACCCAAGGGATTCTGCGTAGAATGGCGACCACACTCCTTCGGAAGTCTCGGAAGAGCCGATACGGTTCCTGACACCTTTAGAGAAACCACCTTTAGAGAAACCCCTGACACCTTTAGAGAAACCCATCGACGAGTTTATAGGCCGTTTTGGGAAGATCGCCTTGATAGATGGCACCGGTCTCAATCTCAATCAATGCCTCATGTTCTCCGTAAATGGCATGGAAGTGAGTGGGAGGATGATCTCGAAAATAGAACCGGATCAGAATGCCGTAGAACCGGCTGACTTCAGGCATGACTGACCTCGGTGGCCGCCTTTGCGGTAATCTCCTGGTAAGCAGCGTCCGGGCAGATTTCGATCTCTTCCGATCAAGCGATCTGCCCGTAACTTCCGATATGGACGGACTGAAAGAACACTTCGTCCAAGAGAGGGGAAAACACGCCTTGGCCCACATCGGCGGAGAGGTCGATGATTCCCTCGACGCCGTCTGTATAGGTTACGCGGATGCGGAAGCCCGGAAGTGCTTCTACTTGGTCGGGTCGAATCATGATTGGGAATTGCCTTCTAGCTGTGAGAGTACCTACCCCGGCTGGACCGCTGACACCACCTTGTACGCCCGGGCCGACTGGACCTTCACCTCCTTGAACAGTTGACCCATGCGAGCCACGAACCAGTCAGATTTCTTGGTGACGAACAACACGCGGCCGCCGGGCTTGAGGGCCTTTTTGGCGGACTGCATGAAGATCTCGGCGATCTTGTAGTGCGAGTAGTACGGAGGGTTGCCCACGGCCAGATCGAACGTACCCGGCTCGGGGATCTTGCTCGAGGCGTCGATCAGGCCGGTCACGCTCGTGGTGCCATTGAGCGCTGCCCCTTCGAGCAGGCACTGCACCGCGCGGGCGTTCGAGTCGACTCCCAGAGACCGCACTCCGGCGGCCCGGTGGACAGCTGCGAGAGCCACCGCTCCCGAGCCGCAGCCGATGTCGAGTACCTTTTCGCCGGGATTGACGACCATCGTTTCGAGCAGGGCTCTGGAGCCGAGGTCGAGGTGGCGGTGGCTGAAGACGCCAGGGCGAGAGACGGCCTTGATGAGGTTTCCACTGTCGCGGAAGGCGAACTCGCAGCGGAAGTCGCGCGGCTTCTTCAGCTCATCTTCCTTGAGGCAGCGGTAGATCACCCCGCGCCGGACAGGCATGCGGGAGATGCTGCGGAAGATCTTTTCGAGTTCGTGGCACAGCCAGGTGTCGGTCGGGTTGTCCACAGCGGCCAGCAACGTGCCGCCACGCACCAGTCGCATGTGCATCTGCTGAAGCAACTCGCGGGTCAGCTCCGCCTCGCCCCCCTTGGTGACGGGCATCGC
>JANOKO010000637.1:0-1798 GCA_031419335.1 Planctomycetota bacterium | reverse complement strand
CGGCTTCGGGTGCAGGAGGGACCGCAGGCTTCTGCGCCTCGGGAGCCAGAATACTCATGGACATTTCATTCGTGGATTGCTTCAGATCGATCAATCGTGACCGAGCGTCCTCCAGCAATCGCAAATCCCGCGCGACATCCGATTGAACCCGGAGTCGGTCCTCTTCGGTTTCCAACTCAGCCAGTCTTCCGTCCAACTGGGACCGGAGGTTGACCACATCCTGATCGAGAATCGCGAACCCTTCGGTTTCGACACGATTCATCATCGCAATAAACTTCTCGGTCGTGGATTGGAGCTGTTCCGTGGTCGGATCCAATTCATCAATGTCCGCCCAGACTTGAATGAAGTCTGTGACCTCCTGCTCCAGTGTTTTCAACCGGGGATCAATCACCATAAACGGTTCGAGCATGCTGTCGTCGATCGTCAACTCAAGATCAGTAGGCAGCCCCAGGCTCAGTTTGAACGAGTCGAGCCCGTCCTGATAAGTCCGCTCCTGCGACCGCAACTGATTGATGGCGCTGGCCAAGCTCCCTTGCAGTTGCAACACATCCAGTGGAGTCGGCGTGACGCGGATGGCTTGAATCAAGTCTTTGATCGCCAAGCGGAACGTATTGATCGATTCCGCCGTACGGCCTTCGAGGGGCACCAATTCCTCACCGAGCTTCAGTAGTGCGGCTTCCTGCTCAGGGGTCATGGCACCGACCCAGAGCAACAGTTTGCGCTGCTGGTTGAACACGAGCGTGTGCTCGAGTTCTGGCGGAAGGACCAGGCCCACCAGCTTCTCGTTCAGGTCGGCACTGGCGAACTTCCCCTTCTGGCCCGAGTTCGACTGCAACTGAGCGACCTGGAGCTTCAGCCGTTCGATGTTTTCTTCCTGGTTTCGGATCACTTGGATCTGTTGGATCAGATTCAGATAGCTCCCTTGGCCATCTGACACAACATTCGTGAACAGTGACTGGCGGAAGCGGGCCAGCGTACGGGCTTGATACAACAGATCGCGTTCTGACTGTGTGAGATTTTCCATCACCACCTTACGCCCCGCGCCGAGCAGCAACGGCTGCACGAGCGAGTAGGTCAACACTGAGGAGGAGTTGGTCTGGTTCGGACCCGAAAAGAGCCACAGCGTATTGTTCGCCAGTTCGACCGCCACTTGCCCCCCGGCTGGAAGCAATTTGCGGATCCCAAACCGACCACTCAGACTGCTTTGGTCGCCCGATCCGTGAGGCACGATGGAGTTCCCAAGACTCGCGTTGGGTTTCCCGCCCCCGACACCCAGATAACGCACGTTGAACTGAAAACGTTCGAACGACACATCGAGCGCCGCCAGGTACAAGTTTTCGATCTGGGTTTGCAACTCTCGACTATGGATCTGAGACAACTCAACGCAATCGGACAGATTCAGCCGTTCCAGTTTCGGCATCCGGCCAGTGTAGTCTCCCGTCTCGGGGTTCATCATATCCGGATGGAGACCGTAACGATTCAACCACTGCGGGTTCTCGATGCTGAAGCTGTCTCCCAAGTTGTGCCAGCTCTTGAAGCCGCCGATCCCGTCGGAGCAGTGCATGTATTCGTGGGCCGCCGGATCGTCCGGTGGCAGCGGGGCACAATCCGGATCGTACGGGTCGAAAAACCGGCTGTCAGCATCGGGTGTGACCTCGAACCGTGGCAGTTGCCAGCGGGGGTCATTCATCCGCTCGCTGATCGCCTCATAGGCATCGCGGTCGGCTTGCTGCCTCCAGAAGCCACGTGAGCAGCCCGGAAGTGCGGCCAACAGAACCGCCAACACGAGAGGGCGTAG
>JANOKO010000636.1:0-1265 GCA_031419335.1 Planctomycetota bacterium | reverse complement strand
CCGTATTGGTGCCTGGAGAAAGGGTACGCCCGCTATGCCGGGAAGTGTGACAACAGCGAAGCGTGGGAAAGGCGGGCCAAGGGCTGGATTCGCGTGATGCACCTGGATGCGTGGGTCAGTATGGTGGTCTTCACGGTCTCGACAGTGGCGT
The DNA here is from genome assembly GCA_031419335.1 of Planctomycetota bacterium. Classification (GTDB taxonomy): domain Bacteria; phylum Planctomycetota; class Planctomycetia; order Planctomycetales; family Planctomycetaceae; genus TH-plancto1. The sequence goes on along the minus strand of JANOKO010000636.1, from coordinate 1,114 downwards.
TCTACTTCATGGGGGCGGCGGTCCTCCATCCGCAGGGGCTCTCCCCCGAAAGGAAGGACATGATCGAAACGCTGTCGCGGATGTTCATCGACACGTTCGGAGGTTGGACCCAAGTCGTGTTCCTGATCGGGGCCGCAGCGGTGTTATTCAAGACGCTCTATCTGTCGAGTGCGGGCAACGGTCGCTTGGCCACCGACTTCCTGGGGCTGGCCAAGTTCGCGTCCTACCGCGTGCCGGAGGATCGGGGGCGGATGATCCACTGGCTGTCGATCCTGATCCCGGTTCTGGCCCTGAGTTTATTTCTGGCCTTTAAGGAACCGAAGTGGATGGTCGTCGTCGGCGGCGTGGGTCAGGCCCTGACTCTGCCGATGATTACCGCAGCCACGATCTACTTCCGCTACCGGAAACTCAACCGGCGACTGACGCCATCGATCGTGATGGACATTTGCCTGTGGGTGGCGCTGGTGTTGATCACGCTCGTGGCGGGGTATGCGCTCAAAGACCAGATCAAGAAGATCATGGCCCCACCCAAGGTCGAAGTGGTGGCTCCCGGCTTGAAGTCACTTCACGAGGCCCCAGTCTCACCACTTCACATCCGCCCGCGGTGAATCACCACATGGGTCTGAGGTTCATAGACCTGCTGTGGGAAGTCGCTGCGGAAGTGGACGCCCCGGCTTTCCTGTCTGGCACGGGCTGACTGGATCATCAACTTCGCCACCAGCAGCATGTTTTGCAACTCCCATCCCTCTACCGTGTTGAACTCGCGCAGGGATACATAGCGGTCCCAAAACTCGACTTGCTCGGCAGCGGCGGCGAGACCCTCTTCGTCGCGGCGAATGCCGACATGGCGTCCCATCAGGCTCGCCAACGAGTTCCGCAAGTCGACCAGGTTCAGTTCGTCTGCGGGTTGGCTGGTCGAAGCCGGTCCTTTGGACACGAGCGGCGTGATGCAGAAGTCATCCGGGATCGCGAGGGCTGCGGCACTTGCCCCGCGCCCACAGCGGAGCCCGTAGTACAGCCCCTCGAGCAAGCTGTTCGAGGCCAGCCGGTTCGCCCCGTGCAGGCCGGTACTCGTCACCTCACCAGCCGCCCAGAGATTGGGGAGCGAGGTCCG
>JANOKO010000635.1:0-4737 GCA_031419335.1 Planctomycetota bacterium | reverse complement strand
TCGATCAGGTCGAAACGCTTTCGAAGCGTATCGTCATGGGGCTGCGGGGGAGTTTGCGGCATCGTAGGTGCGGCCAACGTGACAATCGGCTCGGCCCCCAGACCATCGCCCTGCAAAAGCGATGGCGGCACTGTCGTCGCACTGGCGATTTCCTCAGCCATACGGCGATCTTCCGCAGCCAGTTCCGTCTGCTGCTGAGCCTGTCGCAGTTGGCTCCGCTGTTGCAGCGAAGAGGAGAGAGCTGAGCGAAGTTCAGGATCGGTGGGCACTTCGGTCGCCAGTTCTCGCAGAAGGGAAACTCTGCGAGAGGCCGCCAGCACGGCGCGCTCGGGATCGGCTGTCGCTGGCTTGGAGAGAACTTGCGAAAGGTCGCCACAGCACTCGGCCAAGTCCCATCGCACGCGGCGTTGCGACGGTCGATCTCGTAGGAGTTGTTCACAGAGCTTCGTGGCCTGTTCCAGTAACTCTCGTGAACGAACTGCGGATTGGGACAATTCGGCGTTGGCCTGTACTCGTAGCACGCGAGTCAGCATGAATGTGGTGTTCAGCGAATCCACAGGATGAGACAGCTCGTTTTCCAGACGCTGACGCACTTCGTTCAGGGCCAGCATCAACGCCTCTTCACCGAGTGGCTTCTCGCTGAGTTCCAGCATGGAACAAATGGCTTCCGCCCGATGCAGATCGATCTCTGGCTGAACCAATCCGCTCCGTCCGCGATCGATGAGCTTGTCAAACCGAGTGAGCGCCTCGTGGTAAGAATCCTGGGCCAGTTCGATGTGCCCCGCCTTCCGGTAGCACTCCCCCAATTGCAGACAACACTGGGCCGTACACTGATCGATGGCCGGAACCAGCGAAATCGCCTGGAGCAACAACAAGTCACGCCGGGCCGTCACAAGTTGGACTTCGGCCTCGGGAAGTCGGCCCAAGGCCAGCAGCAACCCTCCCGCATGCCACGATCCCAACGCTCGAAGGTATCGCCCTTCTTGACTGCTTCCGTGGGTGCCAGCAAATCCAAGATGGCGCGGCAGCAACTTTTCCAGAAAAGGACGATCAATGACTGTGTAGAACTCTGTCCGGTCCGGAAACGTGGAGGTGTGGATATCACTTAAACTCGTCAACGCTTTGAGGGTCGGCGAACTGATCAAACGCGATGCGTCCAGCTGCGACTGAAGCTGTGATTTGGCTCCCCATGCCTTGGACAATTCCAAAGACGAGTAGATCAACTCTTTATTCGCCCGATCAAGTTTTGCATTCTTGTCACTGAGGATCCATGAACTGGCCACAGCAGCGAGCAGGCCGAAACAGACCGTGACCAGGGTGACAGCCACGCCCACCGGATGCCTGCGGAGCGAGCGTCCGGTACGCACTCGCCAACCCTCGCAGGGGATACTGATCGGCTCATCTGACATGTAAGACTCCAAATCTCGGGCCAGATCCTGGGGGGTGGTGTAACGCTCTGCAGGGTGGACAGCCATCGCCTTGCAGCAGATCGCATCCAGCGGGGCCGGGATCTTTTTCCGGATCTGGCTGGGACGGGGTAACTGGTTGCGAGCGATCCGCTCCAGGTGCTTCGGCAGGTCCGAGTTCGACAGCAGATGCTTCCCTGTGAGCAGAGAGAACAAGGTGGCCCCCAGCGAGTAGACATCGGACTGCGCGGTGATCTGATCGAGGTGCCCCTGCAACTGTTCGGGGCTGGCGAAGGCTGGGGTGCCGATCGTCTCGCCGGGGCGAGTCGCGGTGGGGTCGAACGTAGACGGCAATCGTTCCTCGGGAGTGGCTGGTTCGTCTGGCTGCTGGTCGACTTTGGCCAGTCCCCAGTCGACGAGCAGCGTTTCTCCATAGGCCCCGAGCATCACATTCGAGGGCTTGATGTCGCGGTGAATCACCCCTTGGCTATGGGCATACGCTGCGATGTTGCAGACCACCTGAAACCGCCGGAGCAGTTCGCGAAACTCCTGGGTTTGGAACAGACCCGCTGCCATGCGAGGCTCCGCACACGAGCGATGCAGCGCATCAATGGCCGCTTGAAGTGTCTGCCCCTCGATGAACCGCATCGCGTAGCAAGGCTGCCCCTGTGCGTCATTATGAATCGCGTGAACCGGCACGATCCCCGGGTGGTCGAGTCGGCTGGTGATGCGGGCTTCTCGCTCGAATCGGATGCGGATGATTTCGGAGTGGCGCTTCCCGCGTGGGAACTTGAGCGCCACCCGTCGATTGAGCCCCGCATCCCGCGCCACGTAGACACTCCCGAGCCCTCCGACCGCGTGCAGGCGTTCGAGTTGGTACTCCGTCGTAATCCGGATTGATCGTTCGGGCAGGCGGGTCGCGGCGTCCTCTGACACATCTCCCGTCCGAGAATCGTGTTCGTCTCGCACGCCGAACCGCGAGGCGAATGACTGCAACGCCTGAATCTGGCGGCGGACTTCCTGCAAGTGCTGGGGGTAGTCCGCGCACACCTCTTCCGCACTGGAGGTCTCGCCCCGGTCGCTTTTGTCCTCCCAGTCTGTCAGCAGATCATCGACGGATTTCACAGAACCTTCCACGCCATGAGTTAGTGACCACTGACACTTCCCAGCAACGCTTCCGCCAGTCGGACGCGCGCCGCCTTCCACGCTCGGCCCAACGTTCGCAGCGGTATCCCTAACAGCCCCGAGGTCTCGTTCTGCGTCAGCCCCTGATACCACAGCAGATCGAACAGCTGCCGCTCGTCAGCGGGCAGATTCTCGACATAGGTGTGGAACTCGGTCCATTCGCTGAGCTGCTGCGGGCTGTTGGAATCACTCGCGGCGAGTTGCCCCTGATCGGGTATCGCGCTGGAGTCTCCGGGCCGGGGTGAATGGTGGTTCGCCCCCCACCCCAGCGGTCCGTAGTGCGATCGTGACAGGTCGATCAATTCCCGCCGCATCACACACGCGGCCAGTCGAAAGTAATCGGCGGGCGTCGGCGGATGGTGGGTCTCAACTGCCTCCCACAACCTCAACGAGGCATTCTGCAGCAGGTCGTCCGTACTATCCCATCGTTTGACAGCCGGGATGTCGGCCAAAATCTTTCGTGCCAGAACTCGCAAACGGTGGATCGAGACAGCCAGCAGGTCACGAAACGCCGCCGATTCGTCCGTATCGAGACGATCCAGGCACAACTGAACGGCGACCGTGGAATTGGTGGGCTGTGGCAAGTGACTGCCGGTCATTGAAGGGGATGTGACATCCGGAAGCGTCTGTCAGGGAACAGCTTACGCCAGTTCACTCCGGTGGGCAATCAGATTTCGTTTGACCACCCGTAAGTTTTTTGGCCGAACCGTCGCGCCGCTCGCGATGGGATGTTGAGCAGTCCACCGCATCGCGATTCGAGAACCCGTTCCAGGAGCTTCCCATGTGGCAAAACATTCTTTCCGGTTGGTGTCAGTCGAACTGGGGACGCTGCCTGGGATTCCGCTCCTCGCGGCGGCGGGCCAAGGGCCTGTTACTGACGCAGGGACTGGAAGACCGCACGCTGTTGGCGAGTCTGGTGAGTTCGACCAAGGTGTCCTACCAAGACTCGGATGGCGACAATGTGACCGTGACGCTGTCCAAGCCCATCCTCACGGCGGCGAATGTGAACTCGATCTTCACGTTCAATTTCCAGACCGTCGATGGCAGCAATGCGGCACCGACGTTTCTGCGGGAGATCAACCTCACCGGGATCGCTGCAGCAGCGGGCACGACGATCACGACCGCAGCTGTGCGGAGTGCGACCACCGGCGGCGATGGGTTTGCGACGCTGGGCCAGATCATGGCGACTGGCCTCGACATCTCGACCGTGACGGTCGATGGCGACCTCGGGCGGATCGTGGCGGGGGATGCCACGACCACGACGCAGGGGCTGGGAGCGCTGACGGTGCATTCGATGGGCCGCTACGGGACGTTAACGGGGGCGACGAATCTCAACAGTGTGATCCAAGGGAAGCTGCTGTCGCTGAAGTCGAAGACGGACATCAAGGAAGCGTTTATTGATGTCCAAGGGAACTTGAACGGTCAAATCGGAACTGTGACCGTCGGCGGCTCGCTGCTTGGCGGAGCAGCTCCCAATTCGGGGCGGATTGTGAGCTCTGGAGACATGGGGGCCGTGATTATCACGGGCGATGTGCAAGGCGGAGCAGGTGCTGGAAGCGGTCGCATCTTAAGCGTCGCCAAACTGGCCAGCGTGACCATCGGCGGATCGCTGATCGGTGGTGTGGGGAACAATAGCGGTCGGATCTCCTCCATCCAGGACATGGGATCGGTGACCGTGACCGGCGATGTCAAAGGGGACGCAGGTGTAGACAGCGGCAGTGTTTTCAGCAACGGCAAACTGACGAGCGTGACGATTGGCGGATCGCTGATCGGTGGTGGAGGTTTCACCTTCGGGAACAACAACGGCAGAATCTTTTCGAGTCTGGACATGGGCGCTGTGAAGGTCACTGGTGATGTTCAGGGGGGAGGAGGTGACATCAGCGGCCAAATCTCGACGAATGGCAAACTGGCGAGCGTAACGATCGGCGGATCGCTGATCGGCGGGGGGGGTACCGTAGGAGGTCGGATCGAATCCATCCTGAACGCTGAATGTGTCCATCGAAAGTTCATCCGTGATCTCTACAACGCCGATCGCAATCGCACCGTTCAATTCGGCCAGCACTCCATCGATGAAATCACCAGCCAGCGTTCCTTTGCTATATGCCATGGGTCAATGCCTTTGTGTGTTGCCGGAGTTGTTCATTTG
>JANOKO010000634.1:0-10345 GCA_031419335.1 Planctomycetota bacterium | reverse complement strand
CGCTGAAGAGGTGGGCGACGAACGGGTTCATTCGCTGTGATTCCGCGAGGAGAACGGATGCTGGAAGAGACGTCGTAAGCTGCAATCACTGAGAACAAAAAACCACACCGCACGAATTTTGTGCGGTGTGGTTTGGATATTCCTGAATGGTCATCTCGCACGACAGGCGGGAAGCCTTGCCTACGGGGATCACTCACCGTAGATCTTGGTCATCTCCTCAGAAGCGAGAGGCTCGGCCAGCGAGTCGCTGGACACTTTCGTGCGGAATCGCATGTTGCCCGAGAGCGTCCCCTTGACCTTCACACGATAGGTCAGCGTCTTGCCTGCGGCGACTTCGGCCACGGGCTGGAACACGACCAGTTCCTGGTTGTGGTCATGGCTGGAATCCCCGCTGGCGGTGAGGAATTCAACCCCGGCTGGCAGTTCGCAAGTCAGTCCGACATTCTGCGCCGATGCAGTCCCTTCGTTTTTCACGCGGATTTCGTAGGCAGTCTCGACACCCACTTCGACCGGATCGTCGAGGTCCAGCACATCGACCACCAGCGAGGCGGCCCCATCGATGCGGGTTGTGACTTCGGTGTCACTCATCGCTCCATGCTCCGAGGTGGCCCGAACGAAGTGAGTGAACTCACCGGTTGACTTGGCCTTCAGCACCACCGAGACCTGAGCCGCTTCTCCTCGGTCCAACCGGCCTACAAACCAGTTCAGCATGCGGTTCTGAGGATCGTACTGGGCACCACGTTCGGCCGAGATGAACTCAAATCCGTCCGGAACCTTGTGCATCACTCGGACATTGTCCGTGGCCGCAGCTCCATCGTTGGAGACATGCAGAATATAGGTGGCCTGGCGACCGAGGTAACGCAAGCTCGGACCTTCGATGGAAGCCGCCAAACTCGGGGCAATCACCGTGACTTCCGCAGCTGCCGACTGCACCAGACCGTTATCGGCCGAAGCATGCACATCAATGACTTGGCGACCCCCGGCGACAGCGGTCAAGGCCAGCCGGATCGGACGATTTTCCCCTGGAGCAAGATTACCCAGTTCCATCAAGAGTCGCTCACCGCGAGCATGCTCCAGTCCAGCGGGGATGATGGCTTCGACTTTGACGTTGGCCGCGGTGCCGGTCCCGGGATTACTGATGAGCAAGGTCTGCGACGCATGTTCACCGACCATGACTTCGGACGAGCCTTCGAGTTTGATCGACAGCAGAGGTTCGGTGACCGCGAAACTTGTCGAGGCAGCCCCGGTGAACCGTACATTGGCACTCGCGGACACTTCACCCCGTTCCACCGGGACGAATTTCACATGGACAATTTTCTCATCACCGGGTGCGATCTCCGCGAATTCCCAGACGAGATTCGAATCCGATGCGGGCTTGGGCTCTGCACCCACCAGCCGGACATTGGCCGGGAAGCTGGCTTGCACTTCCACATCCTTGGCGTTGACCGCACCCGAGTTCTTCACAATGAGTTCGCAAGTTGACTCTTGCCCCACGGTGATCGCACCCGTCGAGCGCCACTCCACACTGACGGTTGGTGACTGAGCCAACGAGACAGCAGGCTTTTGAGTCGTTGACGAGGAGTAAGCGGAGCTGACCGTTGAGAGATCGGCCTCTGCCTTCGTCGACGATTCCGTCGATCGAGGCGTGGTGCGGGTCACCGTCAATCGGCTCTGGGCGGTCGGCCTCCTCGAAGCCGGAACAGCGGCTGATGCCGGTGTGATTTCCTCTGCAGGAGAGATCTCTTCGGAATCGGCCACCACGCTAATCGGAGTATTCATCCGAGGATTCGTCGCTCGTGCCACAGCTGGCTTCGCCATCGGAGCCCGAGTCGCAGGTGCCTTCGGAGTCTGTCGAGCAGCCACGGGAGCTTCCGTGCGGACCGGCCTGACGCTCGGTACGGGCTTCTTCGCGGGTGTCGGTTTGAAGTCGGCTGTGACCGCCGTGTCTTCCGGAGACTCCGCGGCCCAAGCGGGTTTATCAGATGAGACGGTCTTGACCGCGGGTTTTGCTTTCACGGGAGGGCGGACAATGACCCGACCTTCCGACGCTGCGGCAGGCTGGGTGGCCGCGCTAGTTGATTCGGATGCGACCCGAGGCGCTACAGTCGATTCCTCCTGGGCCTCTTCTTGCTCTTCGAGTTCATCCAGCGCATCAAGGTCATCGAGTAACGATGACTTGACGATGACCGGAGCCTTACTGGCCGCCAGAGTCTTCGTAGTCGTGCGTGCATTCCCAGTGTCGAGATCGGTGTTGTGGAGCGACGCATGGTCAGCCTTCGATGCTGGCTGCGCATCGGCCTCCGCGATCATCTTCTGGACAGCAGCCGGGGACGGAGCCTGACCAGAGGTCGCCGTCTGGGATGGCTCGGCATCACCAAACAACTCCGAGTAGTTTTTCAGTTTAGCGGGCTTTGCAGACTTCTCAGAGGGAGTCGCAGCTGGCTTGGGACGACCCAATCCAAACAGAGATTTCGAGCGCTCTTGAGCCCAACTGGGAACAGCCAATCCGGCCGCTCCGCAGAGAGTGAATGCCCACAAGTACTTTCGCATCACCGACTCCTTGGCATTTCGTCACGGGATTCCGCTCCCGCTGTGAGGTCGACTCCCCAACGCGAAATTCGCATTGACTGGCAGTACGGCTTCTCTCGGTTCAATCGGCTATGAGGATTGTGCCACTTGATTCGAAGGATCTGACTTCGCTGAGTTTTCCGGATGTTCAGGATCAACGAGGTGTTTCGCCTGACGATTGTTCGCGTGCCATAAGCATGGAAAACTGGATGAGTCCCAACTGCGATAGGGATCCCAACGGGTTCGAAAAGGCTAACGAAGTGCGCTGATTCGCCTCGGGGACGGAACGCAGCAGTGGCCAGAGGAACGTTCCGATTTTCGGATCAGCCGAACCGATGCAAAAGCTTGTGCCCCTCACACACGTCTATTGGCTCTGATGGTATCGGTCTATGCTACAATCACTGCACCATGTTCTCCCGACCGGCGAGAACCGCCGGAACGCCTATGCTTCATTGGTTGTGCTTTTTGCCTTTGCGTTCTATCACTGGAATACAGACCCAGAAGCCTGTGGTGCGGATCCAGTCGCTGTCGCTCGTCGTAGCACCGCGAAGCTTCTGACATCAGCGACCGTATCTACGCCTCGGGCTCCCATCGGACTGCCCGCTGTTCCCCAATTCTCGGGCGAGACATCCGTTTCAGAACCAGGATCGCAGTCCCCCTCAATCTGTACAGAAACCGTGATCCCATTCGAAGAGGAGGCTCAGTCTCCCGTGGGCACGGCTCTTCACGGACGCTGGGCTTTGAAAGCCAGCCAGAGTTTATTGCAGCAAGGCCAGTCGAACCTTGGAAATATCTCCGATTACTCCGCTCAGTTCAAACGCCAGGAGCGTATCAATGGGGCACTGCTGAATCCCCAGACCATGAACCTGAAAGTTCGGCACGCTCCGTTCAGCCTCTACATGAAATGGACCGAGGGCGACAAAGGTCGACAGCTCATCTTCGTCGAGGGACAGAACGAAAACCAAGTTCTCATCCAGATCGGTGGCGTGCCAGGACGACTGACCGGTGCGTTGCCGATGGCCCCCAACGATCCCCGTGTCTTGGCGGAATCTCGCTACCCAGCGACATGTGCCGGGATGCTGGAACTGACCAAAATCATCCTGCAACATCATGCCACCGATCTGGGGCGGGCCAGCGGAGTCACCAGCGAAATTCGTGATGGCGAGTCATTCGATAATCGGCCTTGCTTTCTGACCACTCTGGTCTACGAAAACCCCTCCATCAATGCCGATTACTCCAAGTCGACCATCTTCATTGACAAAGAGTTGTCAGTCCCCGTCTGCGTTCGAAACTACACCTGGATCGAGGGACAAGCCCCGAAGGCTGACAATGAAGACAGCCTCATCGAGTTCTATTCCTACACCGGACTCGAATTGAACACTCAATTGAGCGATAACGACTTCGAGAAACGGAAGTACAAGATGCGATAAGCGAACTGGCTCGAAACATCGTCCCCATTGGATTTTGGACAGCAGGCAGAGCACACATAGCAACCAGACACGCCGGGAATGTCTCCCGACGCAAATGGAGGTGGACGGAAGTCGTCCACGCATCATGAATCCTCCTGTCGGGAATTTCCTGCCGGACCAAAACAGGGATTCGACAAGTTTGTGCGTCTCGAAAGTAGGCGGCGGAATGATTTCACCACGGAGTCACGGAGGCACGGAGATAAGCAGTTTCATGGCCACTGTCCAAGGCTCCACGAAGACGATTCTCCTGAAGATGGTCCGCTGATGATCGTCCTCCGCTCAGCCACCCTCTCGAGAAACCTTCCGGATCTCCTCCAAGTACCCAGCTCCGTGCCTCTGTGTCTCCGTGGTGATTCCCTGCCTACAATTCTGATGCACACACATTCGACAACGCACGGATTCATACTGAGGACTTGGCTGCTGACTGAAGTCTTGCGATCAGACGACAGACAACTCATCCCTATGGGAACCGTGCCTGCCGAGGAAATCATCGAATGCACATTGAGTACGGGTCGTCTCTGACATAGAATGTACCGGTTCCCCGATCACTCTGTGGAAGGTCACGCATGCCCATTCCTCGCCGGACATTTCTGTACGGAGCTGGAGCGATGCTCGGCCTCCCCCTGCTCGAAGCAATGGGTCCGCGCAGCCTGTTCGCGGCTCCGGCCATGTCAGAGTTGCCACGAAGAATGGCATTCGTATTCTTCCCCAATGGGGCGATCATGCCGCATTGGAAGCCGTCAGAAGTGGGTACAGGTTATACGCTGCCGAAGACGCTGGCCTCATTGGAGCCAGTCCGGGACCAAGTGCTGGTTATCTCGGGCCTGGCTCAGGACAACGCCCGAGCAAAAGCTGATGGGGCCGGTGATCATGCCCGGTCGGCGTCGACATTCCTCACGTGTGCTCACCCACGCAAGACGGACGGAGCCGACATTTTTGTGGGCACCTCTGTGGATCAAGTGGCCGCTGAAAAGATCGGCACCCTGACTCGACTGCCCTCGATGGAGTTGGGCATCGAATCGGGACGACAAGCTGGCAGTTGCGACTCTGGGTATAGCTGCGCGTATTCGAATAGCGTGTCGTGGAAGACAGCCTCGACCCCGATGGGGAAAGAGGTGAATCCCAAGCTGGCATTCGAGCGGCTGTTTGGGGGCCAGGACGCGGCGAAGGCTGCCGAGCGCGACTTCTATCGTAAAAGCATCTTAGACTTCGTGGCTGGAGACGCCGAACGTTTGCAAAAAAATGTTGGCGTCAACGACAAACGCAAGCTCGACGAATACTTCAGCAGCGTGCGTGAGATCGAACAACGCATCTCGCGTGCGACCGAAGACAACCAGAAGCGCACACCGACGATTGCCGCACCGACCGGCATTCCCGAGGAACTCCACGAACACATGCAACTGATGTATGACTTGATGTTGGTGGCGTTCCAAACCGACAGCACGCGCATCGCAACGTTGATGCTTGCCAACGAGGGGAGCAATCGGGCCTACCGCGAAGTCGATGTCAAGGAAGGGCACCACCAGATCTCGCACCATCGCAATGAGCAGGACAAGGTCGACCAGTTGCAAAAGATTGACCAATACCTCGTCGAACAATTCTCGAAGTTTCTACAGAAGATGCAGTCAACAATAGAGGGCAACAGTACGCTGCTCGATCAGAGCATGATTGTGTATGGTTGCTCGATCAGTGACGGTAACCGGCATCAACACGACGATCTGCCGGTGCTATTGGCAGGGCGCGGGGGAAACACGATCACGAGCGGTCGACATCTGGATCTCAAGAAAGAGGTGCCGATGGCGAATTTATACCTGTCGCTGCTCGACCGGATGGGGGCCAAGCTCGACCGGTTTGGAGATAGCACCGGTTTGCTGCGTGAGATTGCCTAGAGTGTGGGACGCACAATGTCGGCGACTTCTCCGAAGTCGCTGGTGCGGTTTTCTCACTCTCCACAAGCCTTCTGGCATCAATCACGTCGAACCAGCGATTTCAGAGAAATCGCCGACGATCGGACGGGCAAATGTGCGCGTCCCACGGCGATCACTCGGGCTTCGGCTCGGTCTCGACGTGCGGCACCGCCCCGTCGCTTAGCGGCCCCGAAAATATCCCGGCGTAGCGTTCGAGACTCTCGACCACATTCGCCAGCAGTGCCATCGATTTGGTGAGGTCCGATTCCGCTAGTCTCTGGACGCCAGCCATCCGGCCTCGCAGTTCGTCCGCCTCGTGATGCAGCTTCACACCCCAGCGTTTGACCAATTCGATCTGTTCCTGGCAGAACTCCAACCGACGCTTGGCCGCTGCGTGAGCGACCTTTTCCTCAATGCAACTGGGGTGACGTCCTGCGACGGTCCGCATCTGGCAGGTGGTCAGCGCGGTCCGTGTCTCGGCCACTTTGTCGAACGCCCGCTTGAGTTGGGTTTGCCAATATCGCGGGCGGTCCTGCTCGATCCAGCCGATGGCGCGTTGCATCTCGATCTGGACCGAGGAGAGAACCCCCTTGAGTTCCTCCTGCATGAGAGCCAGCGCAGGCGCGAACTCCTTGAGGGCGTCGATCGATGTGATTTGGACATTGCCGGACATCGGAGGAGGATCGTTTATCGTTGATGGTTGATCGACGGGAGGGGGGACGCTTGATGGGTTCACGGCACTGGTTCATCGAAGACGGGGGAATTCCCTTTCGATCAACCATCAACGATCCCCGCTACCTCTGCTGCAGATACTCATCCAGCCGGTCCGCTTTCCGCAGCAGGTACGGGATGTGGCGGTTGTTGGCCTCGACGAACTGGCCCAGCAGGCGCAGGTGTTCCTTGAACTCCTCGGAGAACTTCAAGTTCTCCTGATCACGCCAAGTGGCACTCATCACATCCAGCTTGGAGAGCAGCATGGCGGCTTGATCGGTCAGCGTGGTGTTGAACTGCTTGAGCTTGGCGGCAAAAGCCCGCAGGTCATCCGGATTGGCAATGGCTTGAGGCATGGAGGGGCTCCCTGACCCATTCGTGGCACGGAATCGTTGTACGTTATCAGAACGCATTGTATCGAGCCGAGCGGGCGAGAGTCAGCACACAGAGCCAGCTCACTGAGTTTCGCCGCGTGCCTGTTGAACAGCCTCGGTGGCAGCAATCCAGACGACCCACACGTGATTTTTACGACGCAAACGTTAAGATTCAGTTGCGTCTGAGGCTCGTACCCGCCGGGTGTTGACCGGTCAGACGCTGTGAATCGCGTTCATTTGGATCAGGTGCTCAATGCTTCTGAAGAAACTGGCTGGCGTAGCCTTGGTCGGATTGATGCTCGTTGTGGCAGGATTTTCGATGGCTGACGAAGCAAAAGAAGTGGCGTTCCCACAGCTCCCCAAGGGAGCGGGAAAGATCGATGAGAAGGCCGCGAAGACTTTCACCACGACCGAGTCGGGGCTGAAATACCGCATCCTCCGCGAAGGGGCCGGGGCCAAGCCGACTGCTCGGCAGAAGGTCGAGGTCAACTACCACGGCTGGCTCGACAACGAGAAGGTCTTCGACAGCTCCTACAAGCGGGGTGAGTCGATCTCGTTCGGACTCAACCAAGTGATTGCTGGCTGGACCGAGGGCATGCAGCTCGTTGGCACGGGCGGAATGATCGAACTCGAAATCCCAGCTAAGCTGGGTTACGGCGCACGCGGTGCTGGAGCCGACGTTCCGCCAAATGCGACGCTGCACTTCCTGGTCGAATTGATTGACATCAAGTAGTGGATGATCAACCTGGGTGAGCGTCCGGTCAGCCGGACGCTCACCATTTATTGCGTTACCGTTTCCACATCGATGATGTGGGCGGCTGGGCGCGTCAAATCGATTTGCAGAGGTTGGTCGGAATCGACCTTGCCGATATTTCCTGCCAAGTCACGGGCTTCCAGCCGGATATAGATGGGCCGGTCAATCGTCTGGTCCACATTCCAGATATACCGCCCCGTATTCTCCACCCAGTTGCTGATCGGCTCCCAGGGTCCGGTGGGGCTGTAGGCTCGCGAAATCATGACCGGTTGCTCGGGTAGGTCTGCGTCAACCAAGTCCCAACTGAATTGCACCTGGTTTTGCGTCAGCCCTTGACCTTGCGTCAGTCTACCGAGTTTAGGTCGCGGCGCGATCTGATCCACCACAACGATGATTTCGGGGGGATGTCCATTCCTGGGAGGGTCATCCGACAGGCCAATCCCACTCCGAGCCCGAATGGCAAACCCGAACTGACCTCCATAATCGACACGAACGGAGAACGGGCTCTTGCGATCGGGATCGCTGCCATACGTGAACCAAGTGCGCCCATTGTCCTCCGTGATAAAGAGGTCGACTGCACCCACACCCGACGGGCCAATCTGATCGAGTGTGTATCCAATGTTGAAGGCATTGGCTTTGACGATCTTGGCCCCCGCAGGGAACGGAGTGTGGCGTGGGGCATGAGCGGGATGTACGAGGACCGGAGAGTTCATCGACTGGCTGATCGTCTGCGGGACCGGACGGGCGAGACTCGATGACTCCGTAATGATACGCGGCTCGGACACCGGATGCTGTCCACCTGATGGACTCGCTGGCAGAATCGCGACTGGCTTGGAAAAGTCGGGCTCGGTCTCGCGAGCGTTGGACTTACTGCTGGCAGAGACGGAAGTTTGCCCTTCTGCTGTGACTTCATTTTTGGCTTGATCGGCCACATGAGCGGCCACAAACACGATCCCCGCAGCACTCACCGGCAGGTCCATCCGCCCGAACGGTTGTAGCTCCGTCGAGAGTGGCTTCCACTCGCCAGCTTCGCCCTCGCGGTACTGGATTTCCAAGGTGTCCAAGTTGAGGGCTTCGTCCTCGGCCTGCCAGGTCAATTCGACACGCCCAGGAGACAGCTCACGCACCTTAATTTCCAACAGTGGAGGAACATCATCCACGATGACCTTCAACCCCACCTGTGGCACGCCCGGTTGAACGGGCTGGTTTTGCGAATTCATCATCCGTACAGCAAACCAGTAATCTCCGTTATCGGCAGCTTGGTAACGGAATTGTCGATCTTGTGGCTTGGCACGGGCTGCCGTTTTCCAGGACTTTCCCCGATCGGTTGAGACGAGGAGTTGGACTTCTGCCACTCGCAATTGCTGGATCTGTTCGTCTTTGAAACCGAACGGGATCTTGAGTGCGTGTCGTCCTGTAAAGACCGTTTCTGTAGCAAACGTGACACTCTGATTCAGTAGAATCAGGAAAGTCATCCAGAGCCAAGCCCAGCGAGGAAGTTTGAGGCGTACTCGGGAGACCCGCTGGTCGGCGTTTCGCCCGATATTCGACTCCTGGATTGGCCTATGCATCATGTCCATCCGTGGACTCAAGGGGCGGCATGTTCCTGCCAAGTCTGCGCAGCTTGGCAGAGAGGCACTACGCCTCATGTCGGCATCGGCTAAGCGTTCGTGCCCCGATGAGATGAATCCGCTGATCGCACTCCGAATCCTGGAACTTTCAAAATCCAGAGGCCATTCCCGTCCCCGAGCATGGGGGCCTGGACTGGCAACGCATAAGCCACCGGCCAGAGAGTCGATCGGGACTCTCTCGACGGTGGCTTGACGATCGATCCGTAGGGGATCGCGGCGTGAATTAGCGGCGCTGGGCTGGCGGATTGGAGAGGTAGTTCCGCAATTCCTGGCGCTGTACGCCGCTCAGCGAACTGTTCTGTAGTTGCGGAGTCGAGAACAGCGGACCTTGCGCGGCGCTTGGAACCGTGCCCTGGTAGACAATCGGAACCGCTTCCTGGGTCATCGCCGCTTGACTGACGGGACCGCCGAACGACTGTTGTTGGGCTCCAAACCCACCGATGAAGCTGCTGCCATTGTATTGGTTCTGGAGCTGAATCTGCTGGGCTTGGTTCTGGAGTTGCAAGCGAACGAGTTGATCATCCTGCCACACCCGCTCACTCTGGGAGATCATGGGTGAACCGGGGCTGGCCATCTGCTCGTACTTGTGCCAGAACTGCTGCGATTGTGGCGTGGTCGGATTCATCCCCCAGCCCGCTGCGGTCTGCGATTGCGAGTAAACATGGTGGTAGTTGTACGGACGGAAAGAGTGGTATCCGTGGTAGTACGGCATTTCCTTGAGGTAGCCGTGCTTCCATTTCTCCTGGTCGTCATAGGGGTACATCTGTTCGTTGCTGCCAACGGACGATGGCCCGACGAAGTCCTGGGACAAGCCGGTTCCGGCCATTGCGGCTGTCATGAGTGCCGCCCACATTGCCTTGGTCATCCCAGTCTCCTTTGCGGGGCATCTGTCTCGTGCGGGCCGACGAAATCTCGTCGGCGATGAAGCCCG
>JANOKO010000633.1:0-4554 GCA_031419335.1 Planctomycetota bacterium | reverse complement strand
GTTGAGGGTTGAGAGTTGAGAGTTGAACCCTCAACCCTCAACGATCCCCTCGCGCGCGGCGTCGAGTGGCTCATCCAGCGAGTCGAAGACGGCACCTGGACCACGCCCTCCCCAATTGGGTTTTACTTCGCCAGACTCTGGTATTACGAGACCTTGTACCCGGTCATCTGGACCGTGGCCGCTTTGAAGCAAGCCCTGCGACGCTACCCGATTTGATCCACGATCGTACGACTCCCGTCATGCCGATGCGGCCTAGACGAGAACACTTGAAACCCAGCGCCAGCTCCGTCAGACATTCTCGGTACGGACATGACTTCGCGGACCCGGTACAATCCGGCAAGACCACCATGGCACCCGCTGGGCTGAAGCTGCTCGGCGAACGGATTCACCCATAACCGACACGCGAATCCTGAAGATTCAAGAGCCAGGGACCGTGACGCTCGATCACCTGAATTCGGAGGCCGCCGCACAATGAATACATCACTCCCACAACTCAGATGGCTTCGGCGCTGCTTGGCCACATGTGTCGGCCTGCTGGCGGTCACGCTGGTTTGCGGGCTGCTCTGGGGCTTGTTGTCATCGATGGGCGACACGGTCGGTGCCAAGGCATTCCGCGGAGCAACCATAGGTTTCGCCAGCCTCGGCGGAATCGGCGCTTTCGTCTTATTGATCGGTACGGCCTGGAGCGTGACGCAATTGTTAGGTTCGTCGCACGAACGCCCACCCACATCGCCGTAAGTGGTCCCGCCGCCAACCTGAATGACGGCACTCAGCTTCCCGATTCTGTGTCTGTACGACGGGGAGTTGATCGACAATCCACCCCCCGTCGTTTCGATACGCAGATGCGATCAAATCACCGATACGATGCTGCCAGCGGGTCGTGTGTGCCATACCGTCAGCGAGATCAATTACGGAGTCTGGAGAGCGTCGACTTCATCTTGCAGGTCATTGACCTTGTCCAACGCGATCACGGCGATCACGAGTGTTGTTACCAACACCCCACCCACCACGAAAGGGACAAACAAAGATTCGCCGTCTTGTCCGCGGACGACTGTCTGGGACAGGGTCAACTGAGTCATCGCGGATGTCGGAGCGGCTTCCTTCGACCACAGCCGAACCGGAATCTGTCCATCCCCCAGCGTGACGGAGTGCGTGCCGTTGGCCAGGCCAGCCAGGCTGTAGGAACCGTCCGCCTTGGTCACGGTCTGGGCCACGGGCTGGCCATTTTTGGCGATCTTGATCACGGCCCCTTCAATCGCCCTGCCATTGGCAGTCACGACGCGACCTGTCAGTTTTCCCCCCACCAGAACCACATCAGTTCCCTGGAAAACGTGTTGTGCAGCTTGAGGAGCTGCCATGACCGGCACGGCAGGAAGCACCATCGCGACGCCAGCGGCGCAGGCGACGATCCGAGCATAAATTGAATTCTTGAGCATGTGAGCTGAAATCCTTTTCTGTCTGGCAGAAGGGTGTGGGAAGCATCGCGAACGTCCGTCGCGATTCAGTGTGCCAACAGAGAACCTGGTCCAGCGATTCACTGATCGACTCACGTTCTCTGTTCGGCACAGCAGGCACCCAGCGAAAAGACCATTTCCGACGAACAATTCAATGCGGTCGAATCACTCGAATCGATCTCCAGAGCGCTCTCATGATCGGCAAACTGAGTGACAACCCCCACAAGTTCCTGGATTACCGGATGTGTATTGATCTCAATCAGTGAACAACAATCCGAGCTGGTATCGGGTTCTCTCTCAAGTCTTGGGATGCGACTCGTCATAAAATGCACGGGCCTCCAATGGTTCTTAAGACCAGTGGGGCCTGTGCGTTTGTTCGAAAAACAGCCTCACCTACGGAGTTTGCAGCTGATCGATCTCGTCTTGCAGATCGTTAATCTCTTGGGATTGCGTCACGGCGATGCTACCCGCCACGACAGCCACTCCCAGAGCGCCAACAGTGGCGAACGATCCCAAAGTGGCACCTCCCGACCCGAGCAACTGGCCACGAATGGCAGTCTTCGAGACGGTCAGTTGAGTCTTCGCTGAGGTGGGAGCTGCCTTTGGCGACCAGAGTCGGACAGGAAACTGCCCGTCCGCCATGCTGATGGTGTGCAGTCCCGGGGTCAGTCCCCCGATCGTGTACGTGCCATCGGCCGTGGTCACGGTCTGTGCGATCTGTTTTCCGTCCTTGGCGACTTTGACCACTGCCCCGTCAAGAGGCTTTCCGTGCGAATCCAGCAAGTGTCCCGTGAGGGTGCCCTTCACCAAAAGCACATCGGTCCCCAATCGCACATGCTGAGCTGGTTTTGATCCAGCTTGTACCGGAAGTGTTGGTATCCACAGCGCGACGCCTGTCGCGCAAATCACGAAGCATGTTAAGCGAGCGTTCTTGTGCATGAACCTCGATTTCCTTTCTGACTGTTCCATTGGATTTCGGATCGTGATCAGCATTGACCATCAACTCCAAAGCCAGCACGAAAATGACGAATGAAGAACTCGTCCATG
Organism: Planctomycetota bacterium; assembly: GCA_031419335.1. Classification (GTDB taxonomy): domain Bacteria; phylum Planctomycetota; class Planctomycetia; order Planctomycetales; family Planctomycetaceae; genus TH-plancto1. The sequence goes on along the minus strand of JANOKO010000633.1, from coordinate 2,053 downwards.
TCTCGCATACTTGAGTTCGGTCCTGGGCCGGCAGAACCGGCAGAAGGAACTGGGCTGCCCCCAGTCGAACGAGGTTTTTTACTCAGGCTTGCTAGTAACACCTGCAATGGTGTCGATTCAGGATTAACCGACTTGGCGAGTGCATATGGGGTTTGAGACACAGTCTGCATCCCCGGCACGATCCGTTTTCAGGACAATCCCCCGAATTGTCGTACCGCTTCATACAACGCGGCATTCACCGTACTGGCCAGATTAAGACTACGAACTTGATCGTGCATGGGAAACTTGACGCAATGGACCCCGTGCGAGAGCCGTAGCCGCTCCGGCAAGCCGCTCGACTCGCTGCCGAAGACCAAAACATCACCCTGTTGGAACTCGGCTTCCCAAGTCAGGTGAGTCGCACTCTTCGTAAATAGCCAGAAGTTTCTTCCCGCCAGTTTCTGCTCGATCGCCGCCCAATCCTCGACGGCTTCCCAGTCCAGGTGTTGCCAGTAATCCATCCCCGCCCGCTTCAAATACCGATCATCCAGCTTGAACCCCAACGGCCTGACCAACCATAACTTGGCCCCCACCGCCACACAGCTGCGCCCGATGTTCCCGGTGTTCTGTGGAATCTCGGGCTGGTACAACACCACATGCAGCAGCGGGCCGGGCCGAAAATGCGAAGGGGTCGCGGGCACGGATCAGGCCACCTCAAATAAGAATTCGACCTCTACGGCGGCATTCAGCGGCAGTGCATTCACGCTCACCGAAGTGCGGGCATGACGACCTCTCTCTCCTAGGATCTGCACCAGAAGATCGCTTGCGCCATTCCCAATCTTCGGCTGATCCATGAAGGCATCCACACTTTGGACAAACACCCCGATGCGAACAACACGGACCAGTTGGGAGAGATCTCCTCCCAGTTCGGCTCGGAGTGCCGCCAGTCCATTGAGAACGCACTGCTTGGCTGCTGCCTGAGCAGAGGGAATATCCACATGAGTCGGTACAGCTCCAGCGGCGAGTAGCTTCCCGTTCAGGAATGGCAACTGGCCACTGCAATAGACCAGATTTCCCGTTCGGACAGTCGGGACATAGGATGCCACGGGCTTTGCGGGCTCCGGCAAAGACAATCCCAATTCGGCCAACTGATCTTCAACCGACATGCGAATTCCTCCTTCACAATCGCGAAGCGATCCAGCCCCGTCGTGGCATTCTGCAAAATGCGGACCTCCACTCTGTGGGGTCCAACTTGAGGAGTACACCCACTCACGCGGCTGCTTCGCCGATTTCCGGAAGAGCCTGAGCCAGTTGTTTCCCCGTGGGTGTCAAACGATACCTCAAACCGACTTGGCGGTCGATCAACTTAAACTTCAGATACCCCAGTGCAATCACACGACCGTGGAGCGTCGACATCTGTGAGGCTGCGACCCCCTCAACTTGGGCAATGCGCGTGACCCAGCCCGTCGCACTCTCTTCGGCCTCGCTGTCAGAACTCGGTTCGGCAAAAACTGCCGGTGCCGCGCTGGGCTTGGGCAGAACCACGTTCAGACGAGAGATCGACTCCTCGGACAGTGCATACGCCTTCAACAGGCGCAGCCAGTCTTCGCGGTTCTGAAAGCAGAGGGTTTCGAAGTCTTGCATGCCGGGGTCATCGGCACCTGCAATCCCGGTGCTTGCTACCAGTTGGACCCGTCCTTACCGCCGGGATATTCGGAGCAACCCACGGCGGAGAACGGCGTTTTCACGTCCCTGAACAAATCGGTCACTCCTTCGCGTACTCAATGTTGAGCACGCTCAGCTTTGTCCGCCCGATCACGTGAATCAGCGGCAGAAAGCTCTCGACCGGGAGAGAGCCGCTGTCTTCCAGAGCGCTGTCGCCGGTCTTGAGATGCACTGCATCGCCATGCCCTTTGGCCAGTGTCCCATCCAGCGGCACCCAACACCCGTTCAGGTACGCTTCGGCCCACATGTGGCCGCCGAACGCCTTCAGCGAGGGGGCGTACACCAGGCCCGTCACCACACGCGACGGGATCTGCTTCACACGCAATAGTGCCACCAGCAGGATGCCATG
>JANOKO010000632.1:0-2895 GCA_031419335.1 Planctomycetota bacterium | reverse complement strand
GATTCGACCAGGCGGCCTCGAACTCGCGAAGGCTCGACGGCACCGGGAGCTTGTCCCACTCGTACTCGATGTCGAGGAGTTCGTGACTGACCGGGCAGGAGGTGAGCGCCTCGTCGACGCTGTAAGTGCTGTCGCAGTCGGGCGCAATGCTGGTCTGAAAGGCGAAATCGGCGGTGGCGGTAGGAATGGGACTCTCCTGGCGGGCCTCTGTTCGACATCAACCGCAGGTCAATGAGATCGGGAAGCTCATTGTCGGGACTTGGGCCATAGGGGGCAATCATGAATTCAGGATTTGCCCCATTCTCCTTCTCTGATCGACTCTCCCCTGCGGCTTGGGCGACAGATCTCCAGATCGGAATCGCGTTTCGCGCTCGATTGCAACTCTCAATCCCGCAGTTATGATTCACGCTTGTTCACAGAGTGTGAGAACCCAAGTTTCTAGTCCCAGCGGCGCTGCTGCGGGGTCGGAGAGGAATTTCGATCATGTCCATCACGAATGAACGTAAGTCTCAGGTGATTCAGGAGTACCGTCGCGACGAGAAGGACACGGGTTCGCCCGAAGTCCAAGTTGCGGTACTCACGAATCGCATCAACGAGCTGACGCTGCATCTGAAGCGTCAAATGAAGGACCATGCGGGCCGTCGTGGCCTGCTGCAAATGGTCAGCAAGCGTCGGAGTCTGCTGGAGTATCTGCGTCGGGTCAAGCCGGCGAGCTATGTCGAGTTGATTGGTCGCTTGGGGCTGCGTAAGTAGTCGCGGCTATTGTGGTTGCGGTCGCTTTACGATTGGGATTTTTTCGTGCCAGGGAAGAGCGTGTGGCTCTTCCCGATGTGGGCGTTTTGGCACGACCCGTCGCTAGCGATCCGCAGGGCGGATTTGTTCGGCTTTTCCGCCCGCCTGTCATGTATTGAGTCGGCGTTGGTGTGAGTGTCGGGTCGGTTCAGGCAGTCTGTTTCAAAGTCGGTTGTTTTCTTCGCAGTAGAAGGTTGTCCCCAGTGAAGGTCTCAGTTCAACGTCAAATCGCGGGTCGTACGCTGACAATTACGACAGGTGAATGGGCCAAGCAGGCCAGTGGTGCGGTCCTCGTCCAATTCGGCGAAACTTCGGTGTTCGTCGCCGCTCAGAACGGCCCCTCGCGGCCCGGCACTGACTTCTTCCCCCTCACCTGTGACTACCGGGAGCGGCTCGCCGCAGCTGGCAAGTTCCCCGGTGGGTTCCTGAAGCGGGAAGGTCGTCCGACGCAGAAGGAAGTGCTGACTTCTCGACTGACCGACCGTCCGATTCGTCCACTGTTCCCGGAAGGGTTCATCGACAAAGTCCAGGTCATGGCCAACGTGCTGTCATGCGATGGCGAAAATGATCCGGATGTCTGGTCGATCACCGGCGGCAGTGCCGCTCTGGCGGTCTCTCCTCTGCCGTTCGCTGGACCGATTGCTGGCGTTCGCGTCGGTCTGATCAACGATGAATTCGTACTCTTCCCGACCGTGCAGCAGGTGGCTGTCTCGCGTTTGGACCTGATCGTGGCAGGCAGCCGCGACTCGATCCTGATGATCGAAGGTTTCGGCGATCAGTTGCCGGAAGACCTGATGGGCGATGCCCTGATGTTCGGGCACAAGGCGATCATCGAAATCTGCGAGATGCAGCAGGAACTCGTCGAGAAGGCTGGCAAGACCAAGGTTCCATTCAAGGCCGCTGCCAAGAACCCGTTCCTCGATCAGGTCAAGTCCGAAGCCTACAACCGGCTCTGCGATGCTCGTTCCAATCCCAAGAAGAAGGAACGCTCGGCTGCTGCCGGTGTGGTGAAGCAGAGCCTGGTCGACAAGTACTTCCCGAACGGGGCCACCGAATCGGCTGATGGCCGGACGCTGCAACAACTGAAGGACGCAGTCTCGGCTGTGGATCACAGTGCCTGCCGCGACCTGACCCTCTCGGGCAAGCGGCTCGATGGCCGTAGTCCTGGAGATCTGCGGGCTGTTGATTGCCAAGTCCAGGTGTTGCCACGTGTTCACGGTTCGGCGACGTTCACCCGTGGGGAAACGCAGTCGGTCTGTACCGTGGTTCTCGGAACAGTTCGCGACCAGCAGAAGTCGGACGGGCTGTTTGGCGAGTTCGCCAAGCCGTTCATGCTCGACTACAACTTCCCGTCCTACTCGGTCGGGGAGTGCAAGCCGATTCGCGGGCCAGGTCGCCGCGAAATCGGCCACGGAGCCCTCGCGGAACGGTCGATTCAGTGGGTTCTGCCCAAGTCGGAGCAGTTCCCCTACACCATCCGTCTGATCTCGGACATCACCGAATCGAACGGTTCCAGCTCGATGGCCTCGGTGTGCGGTGGCACGCTGAGCTTGATGGACGCTGGTGTCCCGATTCAGCAGCCAGTCGCGGGAATCTCAATCGGCCTGGTCAAGGAAGGCAGCAAGTACGTGCTGCTGACCGACATCATGGGCGACGAAGATCACTTCGGCGACATGGACTTCAAGATCGCCGGTTCCCAGAAGGGGATCACCGGAATCCAGCTCGATCTCAAGATCGACGGCATCAACGAAGAAATCATCCGCGCCACCCTGGCAGCTGCCCGGGATGCTCGTCTCGAACTGCTTCGCATGATGCTGAGTGCGATTCGTCGCCCGCGTCCGGAAATCTCCGATCACGCACCACGGATCCTGCAGACGAAGATCGATCCCGAGAAGATCGGCCTGTTAATCGGACCGGGCGGAAAAAATATCCGCGCGATTCAGGAGCAGACCAAGTCTCAGATCGACGTGACCGACGACGGCAAGGTGCTGATCTCTGGAACCAACAAGGTCGGTTGCGAAGACGCTCTGGCTCGTGTTGAAGCCATCGCTGAAGAGATCAAGGTCGGCCGTATCTACAACGGCACCGTCAGTTCGATCAAGG
>JANOKO010000631.1:0-1120 GCA_031419335.1 Planctomycetota bacterium | reverse complement strand
AATCGCTACCTCGAAATCACGCAGATGTTTGACTCCATCCGCGAGGACTCCAAAACCCTCATCTCCCAACTCGATGACGGCAAGATCGGTATTACCGAGAAAGCCCAGAACCGGTGGATGAAGATGCGTCGCGGCACTCCGTCGGCCCGGTTCGAGAAGATCGTCGAGTCGTACCAGGACGTGACCAAAGACACCCGCGACCAGCTCCAGAAAGAAGGGCTGGTCATGGACGCCTACATCGATTTCCGCTTCGCCCTCAAGGAGGCCGAGGTCGTGGCCCGCGAGCTGCTCGACAAGGATTTGCCGATTCTCGATGCCTCGAAGCAGGGTCTGGCTGATGCTCAGGCCGCAGTCGATGCTGGCGGCAAGAACGAAAGCGACAAGTCTCGTCTGGAACTGAAGCGAGACGAAGCTCGTGAAGCCTACGAAGATGAAGACCGCACGTATCAGCTGCTGAAGGACATCTCGGAGAACCTGTCGGTGGGCTACGATGTCGGCGAAACGCTGATCGCCAAGCTGAAGCAGACGCACGATGTGAAGGAACGCGTCTACCGCCGGGCGGTGACGTTCTTTACGACGAATGAACACGTCTTCACGATCCTCGGTACGGTATACACTTCCCAGCATGGACTGCATGAGGTGACGCAAGCGACTGAAGCGATGAAGAAGGGTGTGAACAAGAGCCTGGAAGACGTGGCGGTGCTGGGCAAGGAGCTGGAGAAGGCCGCTCTCAAAGCGGGCTACGGCTCGACCATCAATCCCGAGTCGGTCCAGAAATTGGTCGACGCCATCAGCAGCTTCCAGGTCGAATCGCTGACAATGATTGCCGACCTGCGGAAAGAGAGCGAGCAAAACGCCAAGGAGATCCGCCGCGTCGTCGAAGAGGGCAAGAAGCGGTTCCAGGAAACCCTGGCGAACTACGCTCGCCAAGGCCGCGCGTAAGCGACCGCTCACGCCAGGCCAAGTGCAGTTCTTCGTGTGAAGAGCCGTTCCAGTGATTTCTGCGGGGGATGAGAACGTGGCCCAAGAGGTTCGACGTCGACCGATCAGCGCTCGCGATACCCGTTGGGCGACAGCTAGCGCCATCTGGTTGGCCCGGCGGGGGATTCGTCCGAATACC
>JANOKO010000630.1:0-1047 GCA_031419335.1 Planctomycetota bacterium | reverse complement strand
CCCCAAACCGCTCGACCCCCACCGCCCGTAAATCGCTCCACCCATCCATGGTTGCAGCCTCTGTTCCGTGAAATGTGCTGTTCGCAAACTCCACATAACATAGCCAGAGGCTGCAACTTACTCCTAATTTGACGGTATTGGCCGTCAGCCCCCGGACTCATCGGCGAGTTGTTCCGTCCGGGCGCTGACTCCGCCCGGATCGCAAAAGACTCTCATTCGTGACCGCGCGAGGTTTGTTTTTCTCGCTGAATCACACGCATTCGGTCACTCTGCTGGGAAAACGAAATTTCCCTTCATGTCTGCCTCAACGCATTCCGATCAACACCGCGTCGGAAACAACGCAGCGAATTCGAGTTCCGCCCATCAGGCATTGCTTGACAGCACCGCCCGTATCCGATAACGAACGCAGCATAAATCGTGCAAACTCTTCCGACGGGGAAGAGTTTGCGGACAGCCGCTGGGGGTCGAGCTCCTCTTCGGCTGTGGTGCCCAACTCCAAGTTTCTGCTCAAGGTGAGAGCCCATGTTGACCCTGACCGATGACCTGATGACTGTTCCTCACAGCCCGACTTGGCTCGGACCGGCGGCTCTTACGGGAGTCACTTCGTTTGATGCACTGATGCGGGATGACGAAGAAGAGGAGATGGATGACGACGAAGCCGATGATGATGAAGACGATGAGTTCGACGACGACGAACTCGACGACGATGATCTCGACGACGACGATGTCGATGACGAGGAATTCGACGACGACGACTTCGACGACGATGGCGACTTCGACGACGACGATGAAGAGGACGACGACCTCGAAGAAGACGAAGAGCCTGCCGATGGCGACTTCTAGTCGGTAGCTGCCAGACACCGAGACTGCGTGGCCAGCCTTCTCCGCCAGGAGAGGGGTGGCCATTTAGCTTGTGACCGTGGGATAGGCTTCCAGCCTGTCAGGGGTGCATTAGCCACTAGGCTGTGCTTCGTCATCTCTGCCCCCTCTCCCCCACAATTGGCGAGGCTTTCGGAGAGGACTCCACTATGGGGGAGAGGGCCGGGG
>JANOKO010000629.1:0-4000 GCA_031419335.1 Planctomycetota bacterium | reverse complement strand
TACGAGATTTTGCAAATCCTGAGCATCAGTCTGTTCGAGAAAACCCAGCTTTTTGACACACTATCCACCACTTCCCCACCAAATACGCCAACCCCTTCTCATAAGCAGTGGACGCTCTTCGACTTATAGCCGGACAGTTGTCGCTCAGAATATCAAAGATCGGCCCGGAGGGAGCTTGGATCGCGATCGACCGCTCGATCCGAAACGTGTTCGGCTTAGTCGCAGCGTAGATCAGCACCACAGAGATCAGCACCGCCAGCGCCAAGCCCGCATAGAGCACGTAATCCATCGTTCTCATTCCTGTGGCAGTTGTGAAACGAGTCTGTCTTGTTGGGCGAGCCGCTGTGAACAGCGCCACGGGAGAACCGCTCGCAACCGGGCATCCCGCAAGACGAGGCCACCCCAGAGCAGGACACCCAGCACGATGGGTGGAAAGTACGGATCGCCGATCCGGACATGAGTGGCCGTCGCCCCTCCCAGATACCCAGTGAGCAGTATCGCTCCCAGCACCGAAGTCTGTGGAATCACGTAGAGTACGGTACTCACGAGTTCGACAATCCCCAGACCGAAGGCGAGACGCGGGTCGTAGCCAAACTTCTTGAACCCCTCGACTACTTCTGGCTTGTTCAGCAATTTCATGATGCCGCTCATGATGAGCAGCAACACTGGCAGCGTGCTGAGTACCCGACCGACCCACAACAGGGCTTTCGGTTCGGATGCTGTGGAGGATTCTGCGATCATGGGGAGTGACTCCTGAATTGCGAGTGAATGGATGGCGAGATTTCATGCCGTTCAATCGATCAATGGTTGGTTCAATTCCGTCTGCCAAGTCGTGGGATCGGGACTCGATTCGGGGCCAGTGAGGTAGCGTTCCCACAGGTCAGGGGCGGCTGTGTGTCCTTGTGAAATGATCCACTGACAAAACTCACCCCACGCCGGACCGAGCCCTTCGTAAGATCCGCGATAGATCGTTCGCGCCACGCGAGCCTCTGGCAACTGACTCGGCTGGACCCGGCCCACCGCAGTGACTGGAGCAGTCACTGGCACACCCACCTCGAAATCAAATTGTGAGGGGTCCATCTGAAAGTGGTGCGAGAACACGGGACCATCTGGTCCGATCCGCTGGCTAGCGACAGCCGCCATGACTTCGCCGATGGCAGGCCCCATGACCTGTTGAATCTGGTCGCGAGGGATTGTCAGGCGGATGGTTGCCGTCCCTTGGACGGCGGACTGTGTGATGTGCGGCGTGTCAATCATGGAGAGTTCCCTTGGTGGAAGTTGGGAGGGACGAACTCAATGCGCGTGCCACTCTAGGGGTTGCTGTTCTCTTGTACCCGCGCTTTGACCAACTTGCGAACGAGAGAAGCGGGCAATGGCTGGCTCGCGGAAAAGCGGATCGTACCAGTGCTGGTATCGTAGCCTTGGAGTTCGTGCTGGAATTGAGCCAGCGTGGTGGAAGACATCAAATACAAGGCACAATGTTTCGCTGTCGCCCCCAGCCCGACGAGCATGCCGTTCAAGCGAAACGCCGCGATGCCGTAGCTGATGCACTCCTCGGCTTGTGGAGCCGCTGCACGAATGATCTGGCGCAGCTGATCGAGTGCGGCCCGTTTGTCATCACTCAGTGCGGCGAGGTATTCGTCAATGGATTTGGGTTTGATTGCCATCTGGAATGCCTCAGTGAATCGTGGTATCGAGCAGGACAAAAGTCACTTGATGTCGGGTCTCGCTCCATAGGGATTCACGAGTTCAAGATCCAGACATTCTGGTCCACTCACTGTGGCTCGTGCGTGGTATTCGGCCAGAACGCCCTGGTGAGACAGGTTCAACGTGCAGCCAGCCTCGGCAGTACCTTGCCCTGTTCATGATGTCCGCACATTGCTCTGTGGTCTTGCATGGTCTGCACACAGATTATGAGGAACAGAGTCAACCGGAACAACCACCACGGGTCGAGCAGGGTTTTGGAGGGATTTCCATGGGAATTCCCAGTACGAACTCATCTATCCCGACTCCCCGCGTCCCGCATAGACTCCCGTCCTGGTTGCGAGGAGCGAGGATGTCTCTGGTCGCAGTGGGGACTTGGAGTTCGGGCGATGCGTACGATTGCAGTGATGAATCAAAAGGGCGGGGTCGGCAAGACGACGACCAGCGTCAATCTGGCGGCAGGTCTGGCTCGGCAAGGGCGTCGAGTCTGCCTCGTCGATCTCGATCCGCAGGCTCACGCCTCGATCCATGTCGGTGTGGACCTGCATGGTGGGACCGACACTGTTTATCAGGTCCTGGCGGGCAGCAAAAGCTTTGTGGACATTCGCCAGATGGTGGGGCACAACTTGTGGCTGGCACCGGCGAACCTCGATCTGGCAGCGACCGAGTTGGAGTTGGTGGACGCGCCCGGACGGGAGTTCGTGCTGCGCAAGGCTCTCGAAGCGGCCCAGGTCAGCCAGCAGTTCGACTACATCATTATGGACTGTCCGCCTTCGCTGGGCGTCCTTACGATCAATGCTCTCACGGCTGCATCCGAGGTCTTCATTCCACTCCAACCGCATTTCTTCGCGCTGCAAGGTCTGTCGAAATTATTCGAGACGACCGCCCTGGTGACTCGCCGACTCAATCGGCAATTGAAAGTGTCGGGAATCGTGTTGTGCTTGTTTGAGACGGGCACCCGACTCGCAACCGATGTCACCGATGACCTGATGCGGTTCCTCGCAGCCAGTGATCCACAGGCTCCATGGGCTGGCGCACGAGTGTTTGGCAGCCGCATCCGCCGGAACATCAAGCTGGCCGAGGCCCCCAGTTTTGGGCAGTCGATCTTTGATTATGCGCCCGGATCGGCGGGGTCGCTCGATTACACCGGGTTGTGCCAGGAAGTGATCCAGGGGGAAGCGGCTCTGAGCCAAGTGGCATAAGCCGCCGTAGCTGCGTCCGCCCACGTTCTGGCGAACGTAGCTACGAAAGAGTCCCGAGCAGTTCGCGGACCTTAGCTCCAATGTTGGGCGACTTCATCAACGTCTCGCCGACGAGCATGGCGTGTACGCGACCCTCAATCAGTCGCACGACATGCGCTCGCGAGTGAATTCCACTCTCTCCCACGAACAGCACGCTGTCGGGAACCTGCGCTCGCAGGTCGATGCAGTGCTGCAAGTTCGTCTTCATCACCTTCAGATCGCGATTGTTGACCCCCAGCAGAATCGGATCCAGCCGCAGGACCCGTCCCAGGTTTTCTTCGTCGTGCAGCTCCACCAAAGCCTGCATCCCGAGTCCTAACGCAGTCTGATACAGATCCGCCAACTGAGCATCGTCCAGGCACTCGGCGATCAGTAACACACAGTCGGCTCCCGCCGCACGGGCCTCCAGGATTTGGTATGGATCGAGGATGAAGTCCTTGCGCAATAACGGGACATCGACGAGCTTTCGAATCTGTCGCAGGTCATCCAAGTGTCCCTGAAAGTATTTTTCATCGGTCAAGACGCTAATGCAGGCTGCTCCGTTCTCCGCATAGGTTCGGGCGATCTCACTGGCACAGAAGTCCTCCCGAATCAATCCCGCTGAAGGCGAAGCCCGCTTGACCTCCGCGATCAGGGCCAGCGGGTGGCTCCGGCGTAGTGCAGCTGCAAAGTCGCGGACTGGGGGGGCAGAGCGGATTTGCCTTTCCAATTCCGCAATGGAAACGCGGGAACGTGCAGCGGACACTTCGGCCTGCTTGTGGACCATGATCTCTTGGAGAATGCCAGCCATCATTGCTTCCGTTCGTGTCCGATTGTGTTGTCGGCAACCAAGATAGCAATTCTGCTCCCGTCTGTTCACTGTGGCTGGTTCGGCATCAGTCGATCACCCCGCACTTTTCCGGCGCAGCGGTTGCTGAATAGACAGATCGAGCCTCGGGGCGAGACTTCAGACGGGGAGTCCGCGCTACGGTATTGGCTTGGGACGGAGTGTGATTCATGGGGGACATTGACCCCTTAGTGCTGGTCCTGCTGTGTGCGGCAGCGAATGGGATTCT
>JANOKO010000628.1:0-4372 GCA_031419335.1 Planctomycetota bacterium | reverse complement strand
ATCGGCGGCGTTCGTGGCCGAGGCGGCGGGCCACGTCAAGGTGCCGGTCTCGCAGGCGGACCTGTCCAGTATCTACCGGTTCGCGGATGGCACGCTCAGCCCGCTCAAGGGACCGATGACCTCGGCGGTATACAACCGCGTCCTCAATGAGTCGGTCATCGAGAACAACGGCCAGCTCTACGCCTGGACGATTCCGATCGCCCTGCCAGTCACTGCGGCTCAGGCCAAGGAACTGAAGGCGGGCCAGAAGGTCGCCCTCACCAACCCGGCGGGCGAGATCGTCGCGACCCTCGATGTCGAAGATGTCTACGCCTGGCCGAAGCTCAAGTACCTCCAGAGCGTCTACCTCACCGACCGGATCGACCACGCCGGGGCCAACATGGTCCTTGATGGCGAGAAGGCCAATTCCCACCTCATCGGTGGCACGATTCGCGCCCTGCCCCAGCCGAAGAACGCCAAGTTCGGCCAGTACGTCCTCACCCCGCGCGAAGTCCGCAAGCTCCTCGCTGGCACCGGTTGGAACGCAGCGGTTGCCTTCCAGACCCGCAACCCGCTGCACCGGGCACACGAGTACGCCCTGGTCTACGGCCTGGAGACCCTGATTCGTCAGGGCCTGAACGCCGGAGCCGTCCTGAACCCGCTGATCGGCGAAACCAAGGGTGACGATGTCAATGCCGAAATCCGCATGGAGACCTACGAGAAGCTGATCAGCGAACGCGCTCTGGGCGACGGCGACAGCGACACCGCTCTCTGGGGACCACGCAACGAGTCGGTGCCGGACCGCGTCAAGCTGCTCGGCCTGGACATCAAGATGTTCTACGGCGGCCCGAAGGAAGCGGTGATGCACGGCATCTACCGCCAGAACATGGGCTACAGCCACATCATCATCGGTCGCAAGCACGCCGACGTGCCGTACGCCGATGGCAGCAACATCTGGGGTGACTTCGACGCTCAGGAGATCTTCAAGAGCCTCAAGGGCGACCTGAAGATCAAGACCGTCAACGTCGGCTTCGCAGCCTACTACGAGTCGTGTGGTCGCGTCGACCTGTGCGAGAAGCATAAGGACGAGAAACCCGTCTCGATCTCCGGTAAGGATGTCCGCGCCAGCCTCCTCAAGGCTGAACAAGTCGACCCGCGCGTCATGCGCCCGAGTACCAGCCGCATCCTCGGTGCGGCGATGAAAACCGCGTAACGACGCCGGTGATTGAGTTGAAATAGTATCAAAAGGGACGAGCTGCGAGGCTCGTCCCTTTTGCATTGGCGGTGCATCCCCAGAAGGTGCCAGGGATCACATGCGGCCGTGAATCAACCGTACTCACGTGGTGGAGTGTCGTACATGAGATGGGACAATTCGCTTGTGTTCGCTATTCAGTCTCTTCGCTCAGGTGAGTTTTTTGCGCCACTCGGGTACAAGTGTGGTTGAGGCAAATTCGCTGTCCACACTGACTGACTCCTGATGAGGTCTAGAATGTTGAAGCTGATGCGCGCGGGGCTACTGTCACTATTATGCGGCGTACCAGCACTCGCCGAGGACCAACCTCCCAGTTGGAGCGAGCAGCAGGTCGCCAAACTCCCCACCACGGAACAGCCGATCCGGCTGTTCAATGGGAAGGATCTGGAGGGTTGGGACGGCCAAACCTCCCAGTATTTCAAGGTGGAACAGGGCGAGATCGTGGCCCGCAATGCGCTGGAGAACGCTCCGAAAGCCAGTACCTACTTGGTCACGAAGCAAAAGTACCGCAACTTCCGGCTGATCTTTGAAAGCAAGCTCGTGGAGAGCGAGATGCACTCCGGCATCGCACTGTGGGGCAAAACCGTCGAAAAGGAAGGGGATCCCTTCAGCTATCAAGGCCACTTGGTCATGTATCCGTCCGGTTACGGCTTCTGGGATCTCTACCGCCGCAACGGGATTTACCAGGACAAAGACGGAGCCGCCAAAAAAGTCGGTCGTCAGCATGACTGGAATCAGATGGAGATTCTGGCGATCGGTTCGAGGATCCAATTTGTCCTCAATGGCCACGCCGTTGCGGATTGGACCGATTCCCAACCCGAATTGTGCGTGACAGGGCCGATCGGCCTGCAACTGCACTCCAACAAAGTCGCTCAGGAACTGCGTTTCAAGGGGTTGATCCTGACGGAGAACCCTGACGACACGTTGGTGACTGTCACAGGGAAATAGTGTTCGTTCGCCGCCCGGCACCAGCGGTGTTCAAGACTGACTGGACTGTTCGGAGAGGGATCCACAACTTCTGGCACTGCCCCACAGGCTTTGATTCTCATTTGCTTCTCACAGCTGGAATCGACCAGATTCCAGGAACTTTTCTGGTTCCCCCATCATCCTACCCAGCGGATGCGTCCTCTGTGATCACCGACGACCAACACCTGATCGAGCGTTGCCGCTCCGGTCATCCGGAAGCGTTTGGTGATCTCGTCACGAAGTATCAGCGTCGTTTGGTCCGCACCCTGGGGACGCTTTTGGGGAATGGGCATGACGCCCTGGATGTGGCGCAAGACACGTTCCTTCAAGCGTTTCTGAAGCTGGAGTCGTTCCGCGGAGAGTCCGCGTTCTACTCTTGGCTGTTTCGCATTGCCTGGAACGCCGCCGCGACACTTCGCCGAAAACAGAGGGTCCGAGCCGGGGCATCCTTGGATGCCATGCGCGAGCAGACCGGTGTCGAACCGAGTGATGACAGCCCCTCCTCAGATCCCGCCCATTCGTTGCAATCCGCAGAAGACCGTCAGTTGCTACGCAAGGCCCTCGACGAACTGGGAGAGGACTACCGAACGGCCCTCATCTTGAAAGAGATCGAAGGCCTACCCTACGAGGAGATCGCCATCCTCACCGATTGTCCCATTGGCACCGTTCGCAGCCGAATCCACCGCGCCAGGCAGGAACTCAAAGCGAAGCTTGATCGAACACTCAAAGCCGTCGAACAATAATCGAACCCACTCTCACAACCCGCACCTACAAACCCCAACGATCCCGATCATGAATCTCCACGGTCCCGATGAACGACTTTCGGCGTTTTACGACGGAGAACTCTCCGCCGTCGAACGTGCCGAGGTTGAACGTCTGCTGACCGAGCGCCGCGAAATGCGTGCGGAGATGAGTTCTCTCTCGGAGTTGAGTCATCGGCTGAGCGATCTGGCTGATGATCTTCCCGAGGTCGACTTACGCCCCCGAGTTCTCTCACGCTTGGCCCGCGCTGCACCGAGCGTCATCGCTGTCCCCACGGCTTCTCGACGACGGTGGGTGCCATTCCTGTTAACGGTCTGTTCACTGTCGCTGTTGTTGGCGGCGTTGTTCTCTTGGCTGCCACGGTCAAACCAATCCGAAACCATTGCCCAGAACGACTCGGTGCCATCTGTGAAGGAAGCAGCTGCGATGCCCGGACCAGAGCTGGCTCGCTCCGGTTCGGCTCCTCCGCTGCTTGAAGTCGCGTCAGATGATGCGAGACAACATGAGTCAGTCGCGATGTCGTCCACCCAGATGGGGGGGGCTGGCCAAGACGCGGATTCCCAAACCAGTGCCTTTCTGTCTCGCATCGAGAAAGAAGGTGATTTGCAGCCGGGACAATTGATTAGCCAGGTGATCGAAGGGAGCGATGTCCCCCTGGTCGCCGATTACCTTGTCGTGGGTGTCGAACGAAGTGCCCACAACGTGGAAGTGCTGCTGCAGGCACGCGGGATCATGCCGCTGATCCCCTCGACTCAATCCAAGGGATCCGGTGCAGCCCTTACGTCGAACAAAGACAACCTCAGCCAGACGATGAAGGTCTATCTCGTCGAAGCCGAGCCCGATTCGCTGAACAGCGCTCTGATGGAATGTCAAAAGTTAGAAGAGGTTGTCGCTCTGAATGTCGAGTCTCTCGAACCCTATGACTCCGACGAGGCTCGCATGGGGGCATTGGATCAGAAGTCAGGACTCGCCGGGGAAGCACCACCGGCACCTACCGCAGTTCCGGCCCGAGGTCGTGACAGCGATCCCGCAGACCAGTCGGCGGACGAGGTGGTTGTGAATCGCAAACAGAGAACTCGTCAGGGTCAAGCAGAAAGTTTAACCAGTCCGCGAAAGCAGGCGGACGGTCTGGGCCATGACCCCACTCAATCCCGTGAGAATGTCAACACTTTGGTGACCGGAAACTCACTGGTGATTGCGAACGGAGATGAGTTGTATTCCGAGCTCAAGCAACGGCAAACCCAGTACCTGAGCAATACCGCCCGGAACAGTCCGTTCCGCAACAATTCCGTCCCGCAAGCACCCGATTCGGGACAATCTCCGTTCCCGAATTCCACTCAGAAAAAAGTCGTCGGAGTCGAGGCGTTTGCTCAAAGAGGCCAGAAGTCTCGCGCTGAGGAGACTCTGCAAAGT
>JANOKO010000627.1:0-1011 GCA_031419335.1 Planctomycetota bacterium | reverse complement strand
CCGGGTTGACCGGGTCTTCTGAACCTCCGGTCAAGGTGAGGTCGTAATAGTCAATCTTCCAGAAGAAAGATTGCCCACCGATCTCGACTTTTCCGAAGTCGTGTTCCCCATGGGGGTTGTTGTCCGTGTTGAAGACCGTGAACTGTCGAACTCGTCGCAGCAATTCTGCTTTGTCCTTGGTGTCGAGACTATTGACACCTTCTGTCAACATCACGCGGCCTCCGATGAACGTCTGCCGGAACGTGTCATTCAGTTCGGCAATCGCCTTTGCCTTCTCATTCGTCTCCATAATCTCCTCCCCTCTTTGAGCGCTGGATGATCCAGAACTCATGCAAAGGGACGAGCGTCGTCGTTCACTTTTCCTTATTGGAACTTTCTCTGAGTCTTAATTTATGAGTGTTATTGATTGTGTCTTATTAGTGTGCCGATTTGGCAGTTCTGGTTCTGCCGATATGGCAGTTCTAGGAGTGCCATTTTGGCACTTCTGGTTTTACCAACTTCTTGGATCTCGCCGTGAGATTGAGCTCATAGAGATTTGATCGCCCCTGACCTTGCCGCTTCACTTTCAGAAATTCATTCTTCTCCAATTCCTGAATGTAGCGGACGATGCTCCGCACCCCCGATCCCATGTCCTTGGCCAGTCGCTCTTGCCCCGGAAAGCAGTAGTCATTCTGCCAAGCGTAGGAGAGCAACATCGTGTAAGCCAGTTTTGCGCCGGGAGAAATCTTCTCCGACTTCAACACATGGTTTGGCACTTGCGTAAAGCCTTCGCGGGTCAGGGCATCGGCACCCCGGAGCACGATGTTGCGTGCACGCAGAATGTCACCGATCCCCTGCATCTTTCCTGTTCGAAATTCCCCCATGCCCCAATTGTATCGCAGTTCAGAAAATCGTGCTGGTGGGTTTTCCCCTACTCAGCATTACGATAGTCGTCTTGTTCCCGCCCCGGCAATCGGTTCAGCAAGCGGGTCAATCCGCCCTGCAAACCTTGGATCAAGATATTGGTCTCGC
>JANOKO010000626.1:0-5211 GCA_031419335.1 Planctomycetota bacterium | reverse complement strand
CCCCAAACCGCTCGACCCCCACCGCCCGTAAATCGCTCCACCCATCCATGGTTGCAGCCTCTGTTCCGTGAAATGTGCTGTTCGCAAACTCCACATAACATAGCCAGAGGCTGCAACTTACTCCTAATTTGACGGTATTGGGCTGACACCGCCCCGCTCGCTGGCGGTGAGGCAGGGGAATAGTCTTTTGCGGTTGCTTTGCACGATCCTTTTCGGACAGAATCCTTGCTGTTTCAACACCCCGCGTCGTGCAGGGCTTGGGGAGTGGGTCATGAGTACACAAGAACTCATTCAATCGAAGTGGCTGACCCCTTCTTGACCTGACCCACGCCGAAGATCGCTCGTGACCCATGCCACCCGTTTTGGCATGCGAACGTTGATCAGGGACGGGCAAATGTGCCCGTCCTACGGGGCGAGCGGCACGGCGTGAACCTGCAGAGGCGAGACCGACCAACACGTGACCTCGCGGGACCAGCCGCACGGGATGTCGGCTGTTCCCACGCCGGCTCGTTCCGACCCCGGCAGGGGACACGGAAATGAGCCACGGGTTGAGCGTAGCGACACCACCGGTTGAGTCGCCACCACGTAGCATGCGATCCTGAAGGTACCGCAGAGGTGATGCCCAGGGACTCGATAATTCGAAGCGGCACCCACTGGCATCCCGCCGGGATGCGGGGAGAATCAGGGCCTTCGCGACCGTTGGTGTCGCTACGCTCAATCACCGGCTCATTTCGAGCATCCCTCCGGGATGGTTATCCCCTGCGCGGGGTGCCCCCGGTCCCCCGAGCGGCCATGGCACCGGCAAGAATTGCCTCTCTGGGATGCAGCCCGTTCGGCCAATTCTGCACAACCTGAGAGCCAAACCCGGCGGAAAAGGCCGACCCTCTTGACCCTCATGAATGGGTCGCCGTAGTGTCCCCCTCTCGCCTTCACGATCGGTTCGCGCCGCTCTGCGCCGGACCTCCAGTCCAGCCATTTCCTCACCCTTCAGCACCCGCTTCTCTCCTGCCAATCAAGGATCGGCGACATGCGAACTCCACTTTCGCTTTCGAAGTGCTTTCTGCTGCTGACTCTGAGCTGCGCTGGGTGTGAGTCGCTGGACCTCGACTACAAGCTGCCGGGGATGCTCAATCCTGACAATCGGCGACGGGCTCGTGTCAACGATGCTCTGCGAGGGGAGAAGGGGCACTCCCGGCTGCTGGGAGATTACATTTCCATCGGGGGTGATACGGTCCGGATGGTCCAAGGTGTGGGGCTGGTGATTGGGCTGGATGGGACCGGGGAAGACCCGCCCGCCACGCCTCAGCGGAAGATGCTCTTGGAGGAAATGCGTCGTCGCAAAATCGAGGATCCAGAATCGCTGCTGCGCTCACCAAACACAGCGCTGGTGGTCGTCACCGCATACATCCCCCCCCTGATTCGGAAAGGAGATCCGCTCGATGTGGAGATCAAACTCCCCGAAGGCAGCCAGACGACCAGCCTGCATGGTGGGCGATTACTGCCATGCTTCCTTCGAGAGTATGCGTATCTGGCGGATGGCGGGGGCATGAAGGAAGGCCGAGAACTTGGACTCTGTCTGGGCTCCATCATGGTCCGAGGTGACGAGAAAGATCCCGCCGGACTGGTGGTGGGCGTCATCCCCGGTGGCGGAAAATACACCGGACTGGATCGGAATTTGGGGATCAGTCTGCGCGAGGATTACAAGGGGGCCAAGATGACCACCCGTATCGCGGACCGCATTGGACAGCGATTCGCGGGCTACGATCATGGCATCAAGCGGCCGCTGGCCAAGGCGAAAACTGACCAGTCGATCGAGTTGATCGTTGCGGAGCGCTATCGCGATAACTATCCGCGCTACCTGCAGGCGATCCGGAGTATGCGGATTAACACCGACACCTCGGTCGACCACCACTTGCGACTGCAAGAACTCTCTAGTGCCCTGATGCGGGGAGACTCCAGTGCGCAGGCGGCACTCGAACTCGAAGCCATCGGCACCGAAGTGATCCCGATCCTGAAAGAGGGGCTGCAAGCCGAGGAGTCCGAATCCCGCTTCCGTGCCGCCGAGGCATTAGCGTACTTGAATGATCCGTCGGGAGTGACGGTCTTGAAAGAAGTCGCCGACAAAGAGCCAGCGTTCCGTGTCTTTGCCTTGGCGGCCTTATCGACACTGACCGACGGTGACGCCATCTTGGCCCTCCGGGAACTCCTGCAACACGAAAGCATTGAGACCCGTTACGGTGCCTTCCGAGCTTTGTCGATTGCCTCCCCGAACGATACATCCGCGATCACAAAAAAGTTCGACACCGGATTCACGGTTCACTTGGTCGACAGTACCCGCGATTCTGTGATTCATGTGACCCGTCGACGCCAACCCGAAATCGTTTTGTTTGGAGTCGATCAGAAGTTCTCGACTCCGCTGGTTCTGCGTGCGGGGCATGATGTCATCGTGCAGTGTTCCGACTCCGGCCAGAAGGTGAAGTTGACATTCATCGTGCCGGGACAACCCACTCAAGAGCGGTATTCCAGCCTGCGAGTCGCCGATGTCATCTCAGCAGCGGTGGAGCTGGGTGTGGCGTATCCGGCGATCGTTGAGTTGTTGATGCAGGCCCAGAATCAACGCAACCTGGATGGCATGCTGGCATTCGATCAACTTCCGCAGGCGGGACGGGTGTTCCAGCGCCCTGAGATGGCCGAAGGGCCAGCCTCGGAAATGGTGGGCAGCGCAGCACTGATGCCCAATCTGTTCGACATCGACCCCAGTGGACTCGAAGTCGAGACCGAACTGGAACCCGCATCAGACAAGCTGCCCTCCACGGATGAAGCCAGCCGCGAGGATGGGCTAAGCGGCATTAGTTTCGAAGTCCGCTAACCGGACTGACCCCCGCCTCGGACCCAGGGAACACGCTCGGACTACGTTGATCTCATGCTCAAGTCCCTCGAACTCTTTGGATTCAAGAGCTTCGCGGACCGAACCGTGTTCGAGTTCGCGCCGGGGATGACGTGCGTCGTTGGTCCCAACGGCAGCGGAAAAAGTAACGTCGTCGATTCGATCAAATGGATTCTCGGCGACCAGAGCGCCAAGAGCTTACGCGGGACGGAGATGACAGATGTCATCTTCAACGGGTCCAACGGCCGCAAACCGAGTGGTTTCTCGGAAGCGACTCTGACGTTCGACAACACCAGCCGTCTGTTCCCATTGGACGCTGCGGAAGTCCAGGTCGGGCGGCGACTGTACCGCAGCGGTGAGTCGGAGTATCTGCTCAACCGCTCGGTGGTGCGGTTGAAGGATGTTCGCGACCTGTTCCTGGGTACGGGAGCTGGCACTGCGGCCTACAGCATCATCGAGCAAGGGCGGGTCGATCAGATCCTCCAGTCCAATCCCGCCGCGCGAAGGCAGGTCTTTGAAGAGGCCGCTGGCATCTCCCGTTTCAAATCCAAGCGGATTGAGGCCCAACGCAAGATCGAGCGAATCGATCAGAATCTGCAACGCCTCACGGACATCGTGGATGAGGTTGAAGCCCAACTGAACTCCACACGGAGTCAAGCCAGCAAAGCGGCCAAGTTCCGTGAGATTTCCACGGAGCTGAAACACCTTTGGACCGGATTGGCCGCAGACGACGCCCGCATCTGGGCGAGCGAACTCGCGGGATTCAAGCAGATCGAGGAGGAAGCGCGACAGAACGCGGAGCAACTGCAAGCGAGCGTCCAGGTGATCGAGGAGCAGTTGCAGCGTGCCGACAGCGAACTACAGGAGATGGAACTCCGTGTTCGTGACCTCGAACGAAAGTCGTCCTCAAACCGGGAGAGCTTGGCGGCTCATGACGCCACTATCAAGCACCAATCCTCTCGGCTGAATGAGCTGAATGCGGATGTCGATCGACTCCGTAAGCAGCGCCTCGAACTGATGGCGCGGGCGGGAGCTGTGGCACGGGAACTAGAAGATGCGGCACTCCGACTCACTCAATTCGAAGACAGCGTGGTCGCTCGACAACAGTCAATCCTGAGTCGCGACAGCGAGTTATCCACTCTGAGTACTCAGTTGGACGCGGCGCGGGCTCGTTCGCGCGAACGTCGCCAGGAACGTGACCATTTGACCCGGCGTACACAGGCGGCCCAGACGCGGATCGCGACCCTCGAACTCCAACAGCAAACAGCACTCGAAGCACTCACAAAAACGCGGGGAAGGATCGACCAGTTGCTGGCCGAGCTGTCTGCAGCTCAGGCGGAATACGATCAGCGCCACCAGGCCCGCGAACTGGCTGACAGCACCCGGCATCGCATTCGAGAAGAGTTGGACCTGTTGCGGTCGGAACGGTTGTCGCTGCTGGGCGAACATTCGCAGACCGATCAGCGACTCTCGGAGCTGCGAGAAAAGCGCAGTGCCGCACTGGCCCGGCTCAATGTGTTGCAAGATCTAGAGCGCAAGCAAGAGGGCCTCGGACTCGGGGTCCGTGAGATCTTGAGGCGCGCGGAAACTCTGAGCGATCCGCCGTGGTCGAGCATCCTGGGGACAGTCGGGGACTTGCTGGATACCGCACTCGAGACGGCTCCCTTGGTCGAGTTGGCACTCGGAGAGCGTACCCAGATTCTGGTCGTGGATGACTTGCGTCCGCTACTCAACTACTTGAATCGAGGCGATGGGTATCTACTCGACCGCGTGGGATTCATGGAGCTGCGCACTGGCTACAGTACGCGGCGGGGGCGAACTCACAGTTCGCCCCATGGGCTGGAGGTGTATGACCTGGACTGCCGCGTGTGGCCGGATTTGGTCCATGAGCCGGGTATTATTCAGAGAGCCGATCAACTTGTCACTGAAACTTCAGAAGCACCTGGCTTGGCAGCGAGATTGCTGTCCGACACCTGGATCGTCAGTACACTCGACCGGGGACTGCAACTGGCGGCTTCGGTGGGGGCGGGATGTCGATTTGTCACCTTGCAGGGGGAACTCATTACCGCGGAGGGTGTGCTGTTCGTGGGAAAGGCACCGCAAGAGGCAGCGGTATTGTCCCGCAAGAGCGAGTTACGCCAGCTCCGAAGTGAAGTCCTGCGGTGGGAGCGGGCGATTGATGCGGACATGGTTCGACTGGTGACTCTATCACAAGCGCTGACTGCTCGTACGGGGCGACAGGATGAAGTCGAGGTCGAGTCTCAGAGTCGAGCTGCGTTTGTCTCGGAAGCCTCCCTGCGACTGGCTTCACAAACAGAAGTAGT
>JANOKO010000625.1:0-2192 GCA_031419335.1 Planctomycetota bacterium | reverse complement strand
TGGCGGACTCCAGTTTACGTGCCGTCTCCGCCTTCATCAGGGCTTCACTGGGACTGGTCAGCCCACCCAACAGTTGCCGGGCAATGGCATGCGATGTGTCATGCGACCGATTGTTTTCGATCGGCACTTCGCGAAAGGCGTCCCGCATCTTCGCGCCCAAATGTCGCCGATGCACATCCACAATCGTCTGCAACACGATCAGTCGCAGCCACACAAAGAACGTCATCCCTTCAGAGGTGAAGAAACTCGACAGCCGCTGAGCCGCAGCCATCCACGCTTCCTGTAGCACGTCGTCCGGGTCGACCCGGCTGGCTGCCATCGGCTCCAACCGAAATGCCACGAGCCGCCGAAACCTCGCGTTGTGTCGCGTGAACTCCTCGGCCAACACGGCCTCGGGAGAGGCCAACAATCGCTCTCGGAGTTGCAATTCCTCCGGCGAGGCGGGGGTGGACTCAGACTCGAGCATGGCGAGGCGAACTCAATCGAGGAACGGGAGCAGGCTCTATAAGTCTACACCGCAGCCGGATGGGAGTCATCAGGGGATCGATTTCAAGACGGCTGTATGGCCGAGGCGACACACGGTGAATGGATGGCTATTGACGGCACTGAATCGGCAGAACTTAGCCGCGAAATGCCCCTCTGAGAGTGTCAACTCCCTGCCAGGGCCAAAACAAACTTGCCTACTTTGATACATTCGCGGTGATACGACATACTTCCGCGGGGAAAGAGTCTGCCTGACTGGATCAGGCGAGATCCCCAGCTCGCGGCTGTGGAAGGAACATCATGATGGCGGCATCGACGTGGCGGACGTGGGCGGCAGTTGGCTTGCTGGTGATCGGGGCTGTGGCTCCGGTCTGGGCAGCGGATGAGACCAACGAGCCAACCAGCGGACCGGGCATCGTTCCAGTCGGCGAGGACGAAAAACCTCTCAATCTGAACTTCGAGACGGGCGATCTGAAGGACTGGACCGCCACTGGTAAGGCCTTCGAGCAACAGCCGATCAAAGGCGGCATCGCCCCCGACCGCTTCCTCGGAGCCGGGAAGAAGTCACTGCATACCGGCGAATACTGGATGGGCGGGTTCGAGAAGCTCTTCGACGAGCCGCAGGGGACGCTGACCTCGGTCGCGTTCAAAGTCACCCAGCCGTGGGCCAGCATGCTCGTCGGCGGCGGATCGCACCTGGAGACGCGTGTCGAACTGCTCGATGAGGCGGGCAAGGTCTTCTTCGTCATCAGCGGGCCGAACACAGAGGAACTCTCGCCCGTCGTCGTCGACCTGCGGAAGCAGAAGGACAAGCTGATCTCGATCCGCATTACCGACACCCACACGGGTGGGTGGGGACATGTGAACTTTGATGATTTTCGGTTTCATGAGAAGCGGCCCACGTTCAAGCTGCCCGAACTGAAGTCCGCTAGTGAAGCTCAATCGGTCGAGGTCTACCCGTATGCCGGCCTCACCGCCGCCGAAGCTGCAGCTGCGATGCAGGTGCCACCGGGGTTCAAGGTGCAGGTGGCAGCCTCGGAGCCGGACGTGACCCAGCCGATTGCGATGTGCTGGGACGATCGCGGGCGGCTGTGGATTGCGGAGGCTTTGAGCTATCCGCAGCGGAATCCGGAAGGCGAAGGGGCCGACCGGATCGTGATCTTTGAAGACACCGATGGCGACGGGACGTTCGATAAGAAGAAAACGTTTATCGAGGGGCTGAACCTCGTGAGCGGGCTGGCCGTCGGTTTTGATGGGGTGTGGGTCGGGGCGGCTCCGTATTTGATGTTCATTCCGGATAAGGATGGGAACGATGTACCGGACGGGAATGAGTATGGAGGGGCCAATGAAAGCCCGCAATCTAACTTGGCCGTCGCACGACATATTTTCCGTTCAATAGAACTGTCGTATCCCGTCAGTGATGTAGACCTCATCAAGAAGTTCAACCTCGAAATCAGGTACAAAGGCGGTTTATGCAGTATTGAGGCAGAAGTTCCGGACTCCACAACTGCCAGTCTCTTCCGAGAAAGCGCTCTCAGGGTTAACGAGGTCGAGAAAGTTGTTTGCAATATGACTGTGAAGGGGCAGAAAGTAACGGAGTCTTCTCCTATTCTTCAGTTCCCCAAAGACGTCCCCTCCGGCGCGAAAGTTCTCCTCGACGGCTGGCACTGGGAAGACACCCACGAGACGCTGAACGCCTTTATCTGGGG